>DAIRFM010000140.1:0-5265 GCA_036795025.1 Burkholderiales bacterium
TGCCGCCCAGTTTCTGCATCTCGGCGATCACCTGCAGCGTCAGCGTCGTCTTGCCCGAGGATTCCGGCCCGTAAATTTCGACCACGCGGCCGCGCGGCAGCCCGCCTACGCCCAGCGCAATGTCCAAACCGAGCGAGCCGGTGGAGACCACCTGCACGTCATCCATGATCGCGTCCGAATCCATACGCATGATGGAACCCTTGCCGAACTGCTTTTCGATCTGCGCGAGCGCGGCTGCGAGGGCTTTGGTCTTGTTGTCATCCATGAAAATCTCCTTCGGTTTCGGTGGTAATTAGTGCATCAACGGACGCTATGCTTCCAGCGTTGACCTGTATTTTTATACAGTTTTATAATTAGTGCAATCGCAATATGCAAACTGGTGGCAATTCAGGGGCTTGGGACGGCGAAAATTCCGAGGCTACAGCGACCGACCGGCGCGGATTACCCCCACGCCCAAGCCTTCGATGGCAAATTCCTCGCGCCTCGGGTCGACAATAATCGGCTCGAACTCGGGGTTCTCGGGGACAAGTTCGATGATCGCGCCGCGGCGGCGCAACCGCTTCACCGTCACCTCATCGTTAACGCGCGCAACCACGACCTGCCCGGCGCGGGCTTCGCTGGTCTTGTGCACGGCGAGCAGGTCGCCATCGTGAATGCCGGCATCGCGCATGCTCATGCCCCGGACCTTGAGCAAGTAGTCGGCGCGCGGATTGAACAGCGCCGGATCGATCTGGTAATGCGCCTGCACGTGCTCCTCCGCCAGGATGGGCGAACCGGCGGCGACGCGCCCGATGAGCGGAATGCCGCCGCCGTCCTTCAGGCGGATGCCGCGCGCCGAGCCTTTTACGATCTCGATCGCGCCCTTGCGCTCGAGCATGCGCAGATGCTCCTCGGCCGCGTTATGCGAGCTGTAGTCCATGGCCTCGGCTATCTCGGCACGGGTGGGCGGGAGGCCGGTGGTTTCAATGGCCTGGCGAATTAGCGTCAGGATTTCCTGCTGCTTGGCGGTCAGCGCTTCCATTGGCGAACCTCGGGTTGCTGCGGAACCTGTATCTTTATACAGTTTCCGGCTCCAGTCAAGTGCCGCCTCCGACGTCCCGCCCGCGCGCAGCGAGCAGCCGGCGGATCTCCTCGGCCGATTGCGGGGGAGGAATAAAACAGGATCGGCGCTTCGCAGCGGGAAAACTGCCAGGCTCAGGTGGCCAGAGCCGCCAGCCGCACCGGGATGCGGCGCGAACCGAAAGCCTTGTCGAAGGGCTGGTAGCGTCCGGCAATCGCCCCGCCGCATTCCCGGCAATGCCCGTCCTCGGTAACGCGGTAGTTGAGGATGTTGTACCAGTCGCGCACGATCAGGGCGTTGCCGCAGTGCGGGCAGAAGGTGGTGCCGCCCTCGGTGTCGTGCACGTTGCCGGTGTAGACGTAATGCAGCCCGTGCCTGAGCGCGATCCGCCGCGCGCGCGCAAGCGTGGCTGCGGGCGTCGGCGGGATGTCGGTCATTTTCCAGTCGGGATGGAAGGCGGAGAAGTGCAGCGGCACATCCGGCCCCAGTTCCCGCGCGATCCAGGTGCACATCGCCTCGAGTTCGGCATCGCTGTCATTTTTCCCCGGGATCAGCAGCGTGGTGATCTCGAACCATACCCCGGTCTCGTGCTTCAGATATTTCAGCGTGTCCAGCACCGGCGCGAGGTGAGCGCCGGTGAGCTTGACGTAGAACTCGTCGGTGAAGGCTTTCAGGTCGATGTTGGCCGCGTCTATTTTAGCGTAAAACTCGCGCCGCGGCGCATCGTGCATATAGCCTGCAGTCACCGCCACCGTCTGCACGTCCACGGCGTGGCAGGCGTCGGCCACGTCCATGGCGTACTCGGCGAAAATCACCGGATCGTTGTAGGTGAAGGCCACGCTCCTGCAGCCCAGCCGTTGCGCCGCCTGGGCGATCACCTCCGGGCTGGCCGCGTCGGCCAAGCTGTCCATGTCGCGCGACTTGGAGATGTCCCAGTTCTGGCAGAACTTGCAGGCGAGGTTGCAGCCGGCGGTGCCGAAGGAGAGCACGCTCGATCCCGGATAGAACTGGTTCAGCGGTTTTTTCTCGATCGGATCGACGCAAAAGCCGGAAGAGCGTCCATAGGTGGTGAGCAGCATCTGCTCGCCCTGGCGCATGCGCACGAAGCACAGCCCACGCTGGCCCTCGTGCAGGCGGCAGTCGCGCGGGCACAGGTCGCACTGCATCCTGCCGTCCTCGAGCATATGCCACCAACGTCCAGGGTGGCGGCTTTCCGTCACGCTCATGCCCCATCCTCCTTCCATTTCAGCACGCGGTAACGCTGGATGCGGCATTTCGCCGTGCTCACCCCCGGCGACAGCCCGGCTTTGCGCTTGAGTTCGGCGACGAACTGCTCGGGATCGGGCAGGCTGTCCCAGACCTGCGGCAGGAAAGTGCCGCGCGCCTCGCCGTATTCCAGGATCAGGCCGTCTTCGCCGGGCCGCAGTTGCGCCATCAGGTCGGCGTGATCGGCAAAAGCGAGCAGCTTGGGGGTGGACAAGAGCGATACCTCGATGCGCGTGCTCGCGAGTTCTTCGCTTGTGAGCGGGGGGAAGCGGGGGTCCGACAGCGCCGCGGCGCGGGCGTTGTGGCGCACGTCCTCACCCAGCGGCCGGTGCGCTTCCAGGCTGCCGATGCAGCCGCGCAGCCTGCCGTTCCGGGTCAGCGTGCCGAAGGTCGCGTGCGCCGGCTTGAGCCAGGGCTCGTCGGGCAGCAGCTTGAGCTCGGACACCCCCAACGCAGCCTCGATGCTGTTCCTCGCGATGTCGAGCAGCGTGCGCCCATGCTCCTCGGCGAAACTCTGCGCGCCGTCCCAGAACGCGAACGCGGCGTAGCCCACCACCCGCCCGCGGCCGCCGGCGGTGTCGCCGGAATTGCGCAGATCGAGCAGTTCCACCTTCAGCCTGTGGCGCTTGGCCGCAAGCAGCATGCCCGCGATCGGCGTCGCGCCGCAGGCCTGCTCATGATCGATCTCGGTCGAGTAGTCCAGGATCGCCTGGGCGGTGCCGCGGTCGATTGCGCAGGCCTCGGCGTATGGATGGTAGTGCGACAGGTCCGAACTGATGACGATCAGGGTTTCAGCGCCCCCCCAAAGCCTGTCAATGACCTCGGCCACCTGCTCCGGCGTGGCCGCGCCCACGGCCAGCGGCACCAGGCTGAACTCGCCCAGCACGCGCTGCAGGAAAGGCAGCTGCACCTCCAGCGCATGCTCCTCGGCATGCACCGCCCTGCTCACCACCACCTGCGGCAGGCCGGCAAGCGACTTGACCGCTTCTTGGTCTATCGGCACCTGGCCGAGCGGCGTGGCAAAGGCGCTCGCCTCAGGCAGCGCGAGCCCGCGCACCGGCACGCGGTGGCAGGGGCCAAGCAGCACCACGCGGCGCACGATACCGCGCGCCGGACGCAGCCTGTCATAGGCTTCGGCGGCGACGCTGCCGGAATACACGTAGCCCGCGTGCGGCACGATCAGCGCCTTGGGAAAGCCGGGAGCCAGGCCGCTGGTGGCGCTGTGCGCGAGCATGTCGTCCACTTCCCGAGCCAACTCGCGTGGAGCAGCGGGATAGAACATGCCGGCGACGGCGGCGGGACGAACTGAGGCCATGGTTAGCATATGGGGGCGACCATGCTTAATTCTAGGCCGGCGAACGCCCGGGTCAAGCTCGACCGGCCCCCCGCCGCGAATACATTCCGCTTGTCACATCTGTCATCGCTGGTGCACAGTTATACAGTCCGCCGTTTCCCGGAATTTCCGCCAACCCATGTTCGAAGCCAAAAGCAAGCCGCTATTGCCTCGCCCCTCGTACTACGCCCGGCTCGCGCGCAGCGCCGCGATTGGCCTTCTGGTCGTCGTGATCGCGCTCGGCGCCGGCATGTTCGGCTACCATCATTTTGAAGGCATGCCCTGGATAGACGCGTTTGCGAATGCCGCCATGATCCTCTCCGGCATGGGTCCGCTGGCGACGCTGACCACCGCCAAAGGCAAGCTGTTCGCCGGCTTCTATGCCCTTTTCAGCGGCCTGATATTCATCGTCGTGATGGGCATCGTGTTCGCGCCGGTGGTGCACCGCTTCATGCACCGGTTCCATCTCGAAAAAGACAAGAAAGACAGCTAGCAGAGTGCTGAAAAAAGGGACCGAGTGGGCAAGGAAGGGCCGGGGCCCATCCTTGGGCGCCGTTCCATATTGCCCCTAATGCGAGGCTGCGCCGCAGTCGTCGCGTTCAGGCTTCAAGCAACTCGACTACACCCTGCAGCGCGGCGATCACCGATTGTCTGCGCACGCTTTCGCGGTCCCCCTTGAAATGCCGCGTTTGCACGCTAATTTTCCCGTCCGTCACCGCCCAAGCGAAGCACACCATACCCAGCGGCTTTTCCGGCGAGCCGCCGCCCGGGCCGGCGATGCCGGTGATCGCCAGCGCCACTTGCGCGCGGCTGTGAGCCAGCGCTCCAATCGCCATCTCGCGCGCGGTCTCTTCGCTCACCGCCCCATGCGCGGCAAGCGTGCGAGTGCTCACCCCCAGCATTTCCTGCTTGGCCGCGTCCGAATAGGTGACGAAGCCGCGCTCGAACCAATCCGAACTGCCGGCGACGGTCGTGACCGCCTGCGCTACCCAGCCGCCGGTGCAGGATTCCGCCGTGGTCAGCATCAACCCCTTGGCGCGGAGCTTGGCACCGACCAGGGTAGCGAGCGTGGTCAGGGTGTCAGAGGGCATCGATAATCAACCAAACACGGCCTTGCACACGGCCATCGCCAATAGGGTATAGAACGCGGCAAGGATGTCGTCGAACATCACCCCCAGGCCGCCTTTCATCCGGGCGTCGACCTGGCGGATCGGCGGCGGCTTGACCACATCGAAGAAACGGAAGCCGAAAAACGCAAACGCCTGCCACTGCCAGGCCTGCGGCGCGAGCAGCAAGACCAACTGGAACGCGACGATCTCGTCCCAGTTCATGCCGCTATGATCGGCAATGCCCAGATCGCGCCCGGTGCGCGCGCAGGCCCATACGCCGAGCAGGAACATGGCCGCGATCAGCGCCAGCATCGCGAACGGCCCGTAGGAAGCGAGCAGGTCGCTGGCGACCCAGTACACGGGAAAACCGAGCAGCGTGCCCACCGTGCCGGGAGCAAAGGGCGACAGCCCGGTGCCGAAGCCGAGCGCGATGAAACGTGCCGGATGCGCCAGCATGAAGCCTGCGGTAGGACGCAGAATCGCGTTAGGGTTCATTA
>DAIRFM010000141.1:0-5246 GCA_036795025.1 Burkholderiales bacterium
AGCAGCGCCTCGATCACCCAGGCGAGCAGGAAGCTCGCCAGATCCAGGCCGAACATGCCGGGAATCAAACGCCGCGCCGGCAGCACCAGCCAATTGGTCAACGCGGTGACGAACTGTCCCAGCGGGTTGCGGAACGGTGCGCGCATGAGTTGCAGATAGAACCGCACCAGCAGCACGAACACAAAAAAACCGAATACCGTGTCGAGCAGGAAACGCAGAATTTGATTAAGCATCCATCTCGCCCGAAAAATAAATGCGGCGCCGGACCCGCATCGATGAAGGTCGATTGAAAAACGAGCGGTTTGCATTGTGCGCGCTGATGCGCGTAGCCCGGCAGCTCATCATTCGTCCGCACCCAGTTGCTCGCCCAATTCGTGCGCGCGCTGGTTGGCGGCGTGCAGCGCCCGCACGATGAGGTCCTTGACCCGGTCGGCATCCATGCTGGCGAGCGCGCGCTCGGTCGTTCCGCCCTTCGAGGTGACGCGCTCGCGCAGCACCGCCACGCCCTCCGCGCTCAGTGCTGCGAGTCTGGCGGTCCCGACGAAAGTCTCGACCGCGAGCTTTTTGGCGTCTGTGGCGGAAAAGCCCATTTCCTGCGCCGCCTGCTGCAACGCCTCGATAAAGTAGAGCACGTAAGCCGGGCCGCTGCCGGAAATCGCCGTGACCGGATCGAGCAAGGATTCCTGCGGCACCCATAGCGTCGCGCCCACCGCGCCGAGTATCGACTCAGCCAAGACGCGTTGGCCGGCGTCGACCCCGGCGCTCGCGTACAGCCCGGTGATGCCGGCGCCGACGAGCGCCGGTGTATTGGGCATGCAGCGCACCAGGGTGGCGTAGCCACCGAGCCAGCGCGACAAATCGACCAGGCGGATGCCGGCGGCGATGGTGATCACGAGTTCGCGCCCGAGCCGCGGGCGCAGAGCCTGAGCCGCAGCGCGCATCTGCTGCGGCTTCACTGCCAGCACCAGCACCTCGCCCAGCGGCGCGGCTGCGGCCACGCTGTCCACGCAGGCGACGCCAAACTGCGCGCTGAGCCGTGCGCGCGCCCCGGCCTGAATCTCGACCACGCGGATACCGGCTGCCGCATGGCCCTTGCCGATGAGGCCGCCAATCAGGGCCGCAGCCATATTGCCGCCGCCAATGAATGTAATTTTCACGTCTTGACCCTTTCGCCGAATATGGCCGTTCCCACGCGCACGATAGTAGCCCCTTCCATGATGGCTGCCTCCAGGTCCTGCGACATGCCCATCGACAGGGTATCGAGCCCGAAACCCGCGGCGTTGAGTTGCTCCAGCAGGATGCGCAGGCCCCTGAAACGCCGGCGCTGCAACTCGATGTCGTCGCTGGGCTCCGGAACAGCCATCAGACCGCGCAGCCTGAGCCGCGGCAACGTGCGCACCGCCTCGGCCAGCGGCCGTACTTCCTCCGGCGCCACACCGCTCTTGCTCGCCTCCCCGCTCACGTTCACCTGCAGGCAGATATCGAGCGGACCCAGCTCCGGCGGGCGCGCCTGCGCCAGGCGCAACGCGATTTTCTCGCGCGCGACCGAATGCACCCAATCGAAATGCTCGGCGATGGCCCGCGTCTTGTTGCTCTGGATCGGGCCGATAAAGTGCCAAATGAGCGGCAGAGCGGACAACTCGGCGATTTTCTCAAGCCCCTCCTGAACGTAATTCTCACCGAATTCGCGCTGCCCCGCCGCATACGCGGCGCGCACCTCGCCGGCAGCGAAGGTCTTGCTCACCGCCAGCAGGGCAATATCGCCGGGCTCGCGTCCGGCCGCCCGCGCCGCGGCGGCGATGCGCGCCCTTACAGCTTGCAAGTTACTCTCGATTGTGGACATAATTTGGCGCGGGCGTGAGCGCGGGAAACCGGCGATGAATCGCACCCACTCGGTCAGTTGCATTCTCGCCTGGCGCGTCACTCAGCATGGAGCGATTATAAATGGATATCTCTGAACTGCTTGCCTTCGTGGTCAAGAACAAGGCATCCGACCTGCATCTTTCGTCGGGCCTGCCGCCCATGATCCGCGTGCACGGCGACATCAAGCGCATCAACCTGCCGGCGATGGAACACAAGGATGTGCACGGCATGATCTATGACATCATGAACGACGGCCAGCGCAAGTTCTACGAGGAAAACCTGGAGTGCGACTTCTCCTTCGCCATCCCCGGCCTGGCGCGTTTTCGCGTCAACGCCTTCGTCCAGAATCGCGGCGCCGCGGCGGTGATGCGGACCATCCCGTCCAAGATTCTGTCGCTCGCCGAGCTCAAATGCCCGAAGATCTTCGAGGACATCGCCGACCAGCCGCGCGGCGTCGTGCTGGTGACCGGGCCGACCGGCTCGGGCAAGTCCACCACGCTGGCGGCAATGGTCAACCACAAGAACGAAACCGAAGAGGGCCACATCCTCACCATCGAGGATCCGATCGAATTTGTGCACGAATCGAAGAAGTGCCTGATCAACCAGCGCGAGGTCGGACCACACACGCTGTCGTTCAACAATGCGCTGCGCTCCGCGCTGCGCGAGGACCCGGACGTGATACTGGTGGGGGAGATGCGCGACCTGGAGACCATCCGCCTGGCCCTTTCCGGCGCCGAAACCGGCCACCTTGTTTTCGGCACACTGCACACCAGTTCGGCGGCGAAGACCATCGACCGCATCGTCGATGTGTTCCCGGCGGCAGAAAAGGAGATGATACGCGCGATGATCTCCACGTCCCTGAAGGCGGTCATCTCACAGACGCTGTGCAAGACCAAGGACGGGTCGGGACGGGTCGCGGCGCACGAAATCATGATCGGCACGCCCGCCATCAACAACCTGATCCGCGAGGCCAAAATCGCGCAGATGTATTCGGCCATCCAGACCGGCCAGCAGTTTGGCATGCAGACCCTGGATCAGAATCTGCAGGATCTGGTGAAGAAAAACGTGATCTCAAATGCCGAAGCGCGCGGCAAGGCCGCGAATAAGGACAATTTCCCCGCCTAGCAGATTTGAGCCGCGGGTCGGCATCGAAGTCGGGCTTCGGTGCCGCCTTAGTTAAGGCCGGGCGAAGCGCGCCGGGCCAGAGACACAAGTTCGGGGTATATTTGGACGAAACTGTCAGTGAGGTGAAATATGGATAGCGGCCAGTCAACAAAATTCATGTACGACCTGCTGCGGCTGATGCTCAGCAAGAAGGGTTCCGACCTGTTCATCACCGCCGACTTTCCCCCGGCGATGAAGATCGACGGCAAGATGACGCCGGTCATGGACCAGAAGCTCACCGGTCAGCATACCGCCGATCTGGTGCGCGCGATGATGAATGACAAGCAAGCGGCCGAATTCGAGGCGACCAAGGAGTGCAACTTCGCCATCGCCCCGGCGGGCATCGGCCGCTTCCGCGTGAACTGCTTCGTGCAGCAGGGCAAGATCGGCATGGTGCTGCGCACGATCACCACGACCATCCCCAAGTTCGAGGACCTGGGCCTGCCGCCGATACTCAAAGATGTGGTCATGAACAAACGCGGCCTGGTGATCATGGTGGGCGGCACCGGCTCGGGCAAATCGACCACGCTCGCGGCGATGATCGGCTACCGCAACCAAAACAGCTACGGCCACATCATCACCATCGAGGATCCGGTCGAGTACGTGCATCCGCACATCAACTGCATGATCACGCAGCGCGAAGTGGGCGTGGATACTGCTTCCTGGGAGACGGCGCTGCACAACACCCTGCGCCAGGCGCCGGACGTGATCCTGATCGGCGAGATCCGCTCCAGGGAAACCATGGAGCACGCCGTCGCTTTCGCCGAAACCGGGCACCTGTGCATGGGTACGCTGCACGCCAACAGCGCGAACCAGGCGCTGGACCGCATCGTCAATTTCTTTCCCGAGGAACGCCGGCCACAGCTGCTGATGGACCTGTCGCTCAACCTCAAGGCGCTGGTGTCGCAGCGGCTGATTCCGCTGAAGGAAGGCAAGGGGCGCGCAGCCGCGATCGAGATCATGCTCAACTCGCCGCTGATCGCCGACCTGATTTTCAAGGGCGAAGTGCACGAGATCAAGGAAATCATGAAGAAATCGCGCGAACTGGGGATGCAGACCTTCGACCAGGCCCTGTTCGACCTGTACGAGGACGGCAAGATCAGCTACGAGGACGCGCTCAGAAACGCCGACTCGGTCAACGACCTGCGCCTCAACATCAAGCTGCATGGCAAGGAAGCGAAGAACCGCGATATCAGCGCGGGCATCGAGCACCTGAATATCGTTTGATCCGGGCGGGGAGGGGCGGGATCCTTCCTTTCCCACCCCCATTCCTGTTTCAAGCCCCCGCTAGATATCTAGCCGCGCGATCAGCGCGTTGCTCTCGATGAACGCTCGCCGCGGCTCTACGTCGTCGCCCATGAGCTTCGAGAATATCTCGTCGGCGGCGATGGCGTCCTCGATCTGCACGCGCAACAAGCGTCGCTTGGTCGGGTCCATGGTGGTTTCCCACAACTGCTCCGGGTTCATCTCGCCCAGGCCCTTGTAGCGCTGCAGCGCGGCGTTCTTCTCCACCTCCTGCAGCAGCCAGGTCATCACCTCGCCGAAATCCTTCACCGCCTGCCGCTTCTCGCCGCGCGTGATAAAGGCGCCGGGGCCGATCAGGCCCTCGAGCAACTGCGCCGTGCCGAGCAGTTGCTGATAGTCGCCGGAGAGCAGAAAATCTTCGTGGATGACGCATTTGCGGCTGTTGCCATGCACGCTGCGCTCGATCAGAAGTCGGTGCCGCTCGTGCTTTTCGTCGAAGCGCGGAGTCACGACCATTTCCTTGTCCGCGAGCACGCGTTGCAGCCGCTCGGCGCTGCTGCGCGCGGATTCGGCATCGTGCAGGTCCAGTTTCAGTCCGTTCCGCAGGATCGCTACCAGCACGTCGCGGTCGATGAGCCGCGCAATGCGGTCGATCACGGCGCGCGCGAGCAAATACGAGCTCGCAAGCTGCTGCAGCGCGTCGCCCGCGATCGGCTGGCTATCCTGTTGCGGCATCAGCGTCGCGCCCACCAGGGCCTGCTTGAGCATGTACTGCGACAACTCGTGCTCGTCCTTGAGGTAACGCTCCTCCTTGCCGATCTTGGCCTTGAACAGCGGCGGCTGGGCGATATAGATGTGGCCTTGCTCGACCAGATCCGGCATCTGCCTGTAGAAAAAGGTCAGCAGCAGGGTGCGGATATGCGCGCCGTCGACGTCGGCGTCGGTCATGATGATGATGCGGTGATAGCGCAGCT
>DAIRFM010000142.1:0-5226 GCA_036795025.1 Burkholderiales bacterium
GCGGCTCATGCCGGCGGTGGGTTCATCGAGCAGGACCACCTCGGCGCCGCCGGCGATGGTGACGCCGATTTCCAGCGCCCGTTGCTCGGCGTAGGAGAGCACGCCGGCGTACGTGTCGCGGCGCCGCTTCAGCCCGATCGATTCCATCACTTCCTCGGCGCGCAGGTTGGCGTCCTTCAGGCCGCCTAAGCGGTGCCAGAACGAATACTTGTATCCCAGCGACCACAGCACGGCGCAGCGGATGTTCTCGAACACCGACATGCGCTGAAAGATATTGGTGATCTGGAAGCTGCGCGACAGGCCCCTGCGGTTGATTTCGAACGGCTTCAGGCCGGTCACGCTCTCGCCGTTGAGCAGGATATCGCCGCCCGACACCGGGTAGCGCCCGCTGATCAGGTTGAACAAGGTCGATTTGCCCGCGCCGTTGGGCCCGATGACGGCATGGCGCTCGCCCCGGGGAATGGCAAGATCGACGCCGCGGATGATCGCGGTGTTGCCGAAAGACTTGCGCACGCTCTGCAACTCGAGGGCGTGCGCGCTCATGTCCTGCCCTCCACGAATTCGGCCTGGATCTCGCCCCAGACCCGGGCTACCCGCTTGCGCGCTATGTTGAAAAGCCATCCGCCGGCGATCCATAGTCCGCCCGCGACGGCCCAGGGGATCGCCGCGGCGGCATCGAATTCAACGCCGAAGAGATTCATCAAGGCGCCGTCCGCACTATCGACCGAGATCTTGTAGGTCATCTCGACCGTGAGGATCAGTGCGGCGAGCACCAGCAGGCCGCTTGCGCCGGCGCCAAGGTAGTGTGGGGCGATGCGCCCGAAGCGCTTGCGCGCGACCAGCTGCACCTGCATCATTACCAGGCTGGCGATGCCGCCGGGTGCAAACATCACCATCAGCATGAAGAACAGACCGAGGTACAACAGCCAAGCCTGAGTGTAGCCGGACAGGGCGACGACGAAGAATATGAACACGCAGGCGCCGATGATCGGGCCGAAAAAGAAACCCACGCCGCCGATGAACGCGGCGAGCAGCACGCCGCCCGAGCGCGCCGCGCTCACGTTCTCGGCCGTGACGATCTCAAAGTTGATCATGCCCAGGGCACCTGCGATCCCGGCGAAGAATGCCGAGATGATCAAGGTGAACCAGCGCACGCGCTGGGTGTCGTAGCCGACGAATTCGGCGCGCTCGGGATTGTCGCGTACTGCGTTGGCGATGCGCCCCAGCGGCGTGTGCGACCAGGCGTACATCAATGCCATGGACAGCAGGCACCACACTGCGATCAGGTAGTAGACCTGCACGCTCGGGCCGAAGGTGATGCCGAGGAAAGGCTCGCCGAACACCCGGTTGGTGGTGACGCCGCCCTCGCCACCAAAAAATTCCGGAAACATGAGCGAGCAGGAGAACACCAGCTCGCCGATGCCGAGCGTGATCATGGCGAAGGTGGTGCCGGCGCGCTTGGTGGTGACGTAGCCGAAGAGCACGCCGAAAAAGGCGCCCGCCAGTCCGCCGACCAGCGGCAGCAGCGACACCGGCATCCAGATCTGGCCCTTCGAGGCGAGGTTGAGCGCGTGCACGGCCACATACGCGCCGAGCCCGGAATAAACCGCGTGCCCGAACGAGAGCATTCCGCTCTGCCCGAGCAGCATGTTGTACGACAGCGCGAAAATGATCGCCACACCCATCTGTGACATGAGCGTGAGCGCAAAGCCCTGGGTGAACAACTGCGGCAGCGCCGCCATGACCAGCGCGGTCAGGCCCCAAATGAGCCAGCGCGCGAGATTGAGCGGGCGGTAGCGCAGTTTCGACCTGGCGCTTGGCATCAGTCTGCCCTTGTTCCGAGCAGGCCTTTGGGCCTGAAGATCAGCATCAGCACCAGCAGCAGGTAGGGGAGTACGGGCGCAACTTGCGAAATCTGCAGCTTCCACAGCGAATACATTGGTGTCTGCTCGTTTACTACGATGCCGATGACGCCGAGCAT
The DNA here is from genome assembly GCA_036795025.1 of Burkholderiales bacterium. Classification (GTDB taxonomy): domain Bacteria; phylum Pseudomonadota; class Gammaproteobacteria; order Burkholderiales; family SG8-39; genus 2-12-FULL-64-23. The sequence goes on from DAIRFM010000142.1 coordinate 1,982, forward strand.
GCCGCCGAGCGACCAGTCGACCGCGATGGCGAATGTTTGAACGATTCCGATGAGCAGCGAGGCGAGAAACGCGCCGGCAAGCGAACCCATGCCGCCGACCACGGCGACCACGAATATGATCGGCCCGAGCGAGGCGGCCATGGACGGGTCGGTGACGAAGGCTACGCCGCCGATCACGCCGGCGAGGCCTGCGAGCGCAGTGCCGCCGCCGAACACCAGCATGAACACGCGTGGCACGTTATGCCCGAGCGCTTCCGCCGCTTGCGGATGGGTAAGCGCTGCCTGGATCACCAGGCCGATGCGGGTGCGCTTTAGCATCAGGTAGACCGCAAGCAACATCAGCAGCGCGACCAGCATCATGAAGCCGCGCAGCTTGGGGAAGGCGGTCGAGTACAGGATGAACAGGGGACCGTCGAGTACCTCGGGCACCCGGTAGGGGACCGAGGCGAGGCCCCAGACCACCTTCACCAGTTCTTCGATGAGATAGGCGAGACCGAAGGTGAACAGCAGTTCCGCGACATGCCCCCAGCGGTGCACGGTGCGCAGGCCGTAGCGCTCTACCAGCGCCCCGAGCAAGCCGACCAGGAGCGGCGCGAGGATCAGCGCCGGAAAGAAGCCGATCTTCAGGCCGAGCGCGTAAGCGGCGTAGGCGCCCACCATGTAGAACGCCGCGTGAGCGAAATTGAGCACGCCCATCATGCTGAAGATCAGCGTCAACCCTGAGGACAGCATGAACAGCAGCAGCCCGTAGGACACGCCGTTCAGCAGGGAGATGACAAAGAATTCCATTCGGTGATTCGAGGTAGACGAACTGAAGGCCGGGCAAGCCCGGCCTTCGTTAAGTTCTGGGGCCTCGGCACAGAGGCTCCGCAGGTGCGTTCAGTTCAGTTCGGCCGCTTCATCTGGCAGGACGTAGGCTGGGTGGCGACGTAGGCCGGGATGACCACCTCGGTCTCCCAGCCGTAGCCGGTTTTTTCCTGGTCGTACTTGACCGTTTTGCCGTTGACCTTGACCCATTTGGCGATGGTTACCGACTGCTGCGCCTGGTGGTCGCTCTTGCGCATTTCGACTTCGCCATTGAGGCTTTGCACCTTCATGCCCTCGAGCGCCTTGGCCACTTTGACCGGGTCGGTAGACTTGGTTTCCTTGAACGCCTTGGCAAGATAGGCGATGCCGGTGTAGGTCGCCATCGTGTAGTAATCGTCGTCGAACTTCTTCAGGTAGCCCATGGCGAGGTCGGCGCCGACGAATTTCTCGTTGTTCACATTCCAGTAGCCGACATAATAGACTTTGCCTTCCCCGGTTGCGCCCATCGCCGTCGGCACGCCTGTGGTGGCGGCATAGTAGGTGTAGAACTTGACGTTCAGTCCGGCGTCTTTCGCCGCTTTGATCAGCAGCGCGAGGTCGTTGCCCCAGTTTCCGGTGATCACGGTGTCGGCGCCCGCAGCCTTGATCTTGGAAACATAGGGCGCAAAATCCTTCACTTGTGCGAGCGGGTGCAGGTCCTCGCCGACAATCTTGATGTCAGGGCGTTTGCGCGCAAGGTATTCCTTCGCCGCCTTAGCCACCGCCTGGCCGAAGGAATAATTTTGATTGAGCAGGTAGACGTTCTTGACATTCTTGTCCTTTGCGAGGTAGGTCGTCAGCGCCTCCATCTTCATATTGGCGTTTATGTCGAGCGCGAAATGCCAGTAGTCGCACTTGCTGTTGGTCAGGTCCGGATCGACCGCAGCGTAATTCAGATAAAGGATTTCTTTCCCGGGATTGCGCGCGTTGTACTTGTCCACCGCGTCGGTGAGCGCCAGCGCGACTGAGGAGCCGTTGCCCTGCACGATGTAGCGAATACCCTGGTCCTCCACCTGCTTCAGTATCGTGAGCGATTCCTGCGGCGAGAGCTTGTTGTCGAAGCCGACGATTTCGAAATTAACCCCGCCGGCCCAATGTTTCTGGTTGGCGATGTCGGCAATATACTTCCAGCTGCGCAGTTGATTCTGGCCGACTGGGCCCAGCAGACCCGAAAGCGGGTCGATGAAGGCTATCTTGACCGTTTGCGCATAAGCTGAGCCGGCGAAAACGGCTAAAGTCAGAAACAAAGCAGTGCAGGTGCGTTTTAGATTGAACATACATCCTCCTTTGATGGAGCCCCCGAGAAGGGGGGCGCTGACTACTTACTGCTGGATTTTTGCGCGGCCCCGCCTGCTGCGAGCCGCTGCATGCGGTACGACGGTGAGAACGGGGCACGTAGCAAGTGTCGTCCCGCAGATTACAGGATGTTTTGACCTAGATCAAACATGCTTGGACAGCCAGGTTCCGCTGGGTCCGGGGTCGAGGAGGGGTGTGCGCCGCTCGGGCGGGGTCTTCAGGCGGCCTGTTTCATGTCCTGTGCGGGTCGAGTTGTCCTCGGCGTAGTCGATGGGGAGCTTGCGCGGACCGCGGAATCGTCGCCATACGAATTGTGGGTGTGCTTGACCTTCCAGCCCGCGTAGGCCTCTTCGAATCTCATCGTCCGCGTCTCCTGGAACCAGCGCGCCAGGCTTATGGGTATTTCCATACCTCACCCAAAAGCCGGACACATTGCGTGCTCCAGAGCCGGACAGATCATGAACTAGCAACACGCGTCAGGCCCACGCTTGACGAAAAGAATATTAGAGCCTAGGGTGCTGCATTGTAACGATTCAAACGGAAGCACCATCATGCCCGTGTACCTCGATGCATCCCGGAGACTTACTCCCGAATCGATTGTTACGGCCCACTAGTGTGCACAAAAGAGCGGCGTTACTGCAACGCGAAACCGCCAAACTCAAAAGGAGTGAATACCAAATGAAGACCACAATACATTGTTGGCTGCTGTATGGTATTGCCGCTGTAATTGCCCTGGGCGGCTTGGCCGGCTGCGGTTCTGATAACAGAGGAAGTTCCGACCCGGTGCAAATCAGAACGCTGTCCAATCGCGCCGATTTGGTGAGCGGCGGTAACGCCTATGTCGAGATCGTTTTGCCGGAGCCCGCACGAGCCGGCGGATTGAACGTGGATGTCGGCGGTCGCGATGTCACCAGTGCTTTCGCCATACGTAGTGATGGCCGGATGAAGGGTATCATCACCGGGCTTGCCAACGGCGACAACGTCGTGACTGCAACTGTACCCGGGTCGCCAGCCGGGCGCCTTACGATCAACAATCACCCGATCGGAGGCCCGGTGATTTCGGGAACGCAGATCCAGCCATGGGTTTGCGCAACCCCGGTGGC
>DAIRFM010000143.1:0-5199 GCA_036795025.1 Burkholderiales bacterium
GATCGGCGTCGCACCGTAGGGCAGCGCCAACGACGCGCCCTCGACCCAAAAGCAGACCGTGCCGGGCTCGACTACCTGCCGCGCGTCCTGTTCCAAGGCCGCCTCGACCGGCAAGGTGAAATAGACTTCCTCGCCCCAGGTCTGAGCGTGCGCCGTGCAGGGCAGGGCCGCGAGCAGCTTTGCCGCGGTCGGCGTATTCCGGAGCGCGGCGGAAACGAAGCCGCCCGGCCAAGTTATGCGTATGGTCTCGGTCATGGGCGCACTTTAGGCGGGAAGAAAAGCGAGGGCCAGGCCGGCAGTGGCGGCGGCCGCGAGCATCGGTGGCGCGCAGCGGCGGGCGAGCGCGGCGCCGCCGACCGCGAACACCAGCCCGAGCTTGAACGCGATGTTCGAAACCAGCGCCAGCACGATGGCGCTCACCGCCTGCAGGGGCTGCAGCTTGCCCAGATCGTACAGGCGCAGGGTGGAAAGCGTGATCGCGTCCACATCGGTGAGGCCGGACACCAGCGCCACCGCGTACAGGCCGCGGCTGCCGGCAACGTCCGACAACCATGCGGAAAAGAACAGCACGATGCCGAACAGCAACCCGAATCCCAGTGCAGTGCGGATCTCGGTCGGATTGCGAATTTCAGGCACTACCAGCTCGGGCTGCTCGCGCAGCTTGCGCCACCAGTAGAGGGCGCCGGCGGCGCTGCAGGCGAGCGCGCATCCGAGCGCCGGCAAGAGCTGCGGCAGGATGCCGGGCGAGACCACGCCGCCCAGCACCGCCAGGCGCACCGGCACCACCAGATTGGCGGCGAGGATTACCACCGCCGCGAGTTGCAGCATTCCTGGGTCGCGCGCGTGGCGCGCGTAGACCATGCTGGTGGCGGTGCTCGACACCAGCCCGCCGAACAGGCCGAGCAGCAGCACGCCATGATGTCCGCCGGTAATCCGCAGCGCGATGTAGCCGGCGAGACTGATGCCGGAGATCAGCACCACCATGAGCCAGATCTGGTGGGGGTTGAGCGCGTTGTAGGGCCCAAAGTCCTGGTCGGGCAACACCGGCAGGATGACGAAGCTCAGCGCGGCCAACTGCAGGATCGAGAACAGGTCCTGGCGCGTCAGGCTCTGCGACAGGCCGCGCAGTTCCGGCTTGAGATAGAGCAGCATGGTGGTGATCACGCCGAGCATCACCGCCAGCGTGGGATAGCCCAGCCAAATCAGCGCACCCAGACCATAGCAGACGCACACCGCAGCCACCGAAGTGGTCCCGGGGGCGGCGGCCTCGTCGCTGTCGCGCGCGTAGGCGGCGATCATCATCAGGCCGACCAGGGCAAGTCCTGCCGCAAGGATCCAGGGCGAGCCGGTCTTCTCGGCTACCAGGCTGGCAAGCGTGCCCAGGAGCGCGACCAGGGCGAAGGTGCGCAGGCCGGCCTTGCTGGCGGGATTGCGTTCGCGCTCCAGTCCTATCAGCAGCCCCAGAGCCAGGCTGGTGAGGAAGGCCGGCAGCGGCGCCAGGCCCGTGGCTTCGAGAAAGCCCATGTTCATGCGGCGTTTTCCCACTCCTCGACGATGAGCTGCACGCTCTGCACGCCATTGTACTCATTCACCGCCAGCCGGTAGGCGGCGCGAATGGCCGCGCCTGCCGGAGCCAGCGAATTGAAGCGTATTGCCTCGTACGACTTGCCGTCCTTCTGCAGGCGCAGTTTCAGATGCTTGTCGGCGACCACGCGCTGGCTGGCGACAGCGAAGCGGTCGCAGAACAAGGGCTGCGGGAAACCCTGGCCCCAGACCTCGCGCTCCAGCATGCGTATCGTGTCCAGGTTCATGTAGGCCGATTCCAGCGGGCCGTCGGTCTCGATGCTGCGCGCGAGATCGGACGCGGCGAGCAGCCCGCGCACCGTGCTCTCGAACAGTTCGCCAAACTGCGCCAGGCCTTCGCTGCGTATGGTGAGGCCCGCGGCGGCGGCATGACCGCCGAAGCGCAGAATCAGGCCGGGCGCGCGCTTGGCGACGAGATCGAGCGCGTCGCGCAAATGCAGGCCCGGGATCGATCGTCCGGATCCTTTCAGTTCGCCCGCGTTGCCCGCGGCGAAGGCGATCACCGGCCGGTGCAGCCGGTCCTTGATGCGCGCCGCGAGTATGCCCACCACGCCCTGGTGCCAGGACGGATCGAACAGTGCCAGGGTATAGGCCGCTTCTGCGTCTGGAACCGCGTCCGTACCCAAACCCGGGCCCAGGCCCTCCAGCATCGCCAGCGCCTGATCCTGCATGGTGCCTTCTATTTCGCGCCGCTCGCGGTTCAGCCGGTCGAGCTCCTGCGCGATGTTGAGTGCGCGCGCCGCATCGTCGGTGATCAGGCACTCGATTCCCAGCGCCATGTCGGCCAGGCGCCCGGCGGCATTGAGCCGAGGCCCGGCGGCGAAGCCGAGGTCGAAGCAGGACGCGCGGCGCGCCTCGCGCCCGGCAACGCGCAGCAGCGCGGCGATGCCGGCCTGCATCTTGCCTTCGCGTATGCGCTTCAGCCCCTGCGCCACCAGGATGCGGTTGTTGCGGTCCAGCCGCACCACGTCGGCGACCGTGCCCAGGGCCACCAGATCGAGCAGCGTTGCCAGATTGAACTCAGGGCGGTCCCTGAAGTGGCCGCGCCGGCGCAGCTCGGCCCTGAGCGCCAGCATGACGTAGAACATCACGCCGACGCCGGCGATGGCCTTGCTCGGGAAATCGCAGCCGGGCTGATTGGGATTGACGATGCAATTCGCCTGCGGCAGGGTGTCACCGGGCAGATGGTGGTCGGTGATCAGCGTGGCGATGCCAAGCGCGTTCGCCCGCGCCACGCCCTCGTTGCTGGCGATGCCGTTGTCCACGGTGATCAGGAGGTCGGGGCGCCGCGCCTGGCGCGCGGCGAGCTCGACGATTTCCGGCGTGAGTCCATAGCCATATTCGAAGCGGTTGGGCACGAGGTAAGCCGCGTCGGCACCGAATGCGCGCAGCGCGCGTACCCCGACGGCGCAGGCCGTGGCGCCATCGCAGTCGTAGTCGGCGACGATCAGCAGGCGCTGCTTCATTTCGATGGCATCGGCGAGCAGCGTCGCAGCGCGGCCGGCATGCAGCAGCCGCTCCGGCGAAATCAACCCCGAGAATTCGCTCCCCACCTCGCTTTTGTCCAGCACGCCGCGCGCGGCATACAGCTGCGCCAGCACCGGATGCAGGCCCTGCTGCACCAGCATGTCGCGGCTGCGCGCGGGGATCGGACGGGTGATGATGGTTGTCATGGTTATGCGAAATCCGGCAGCGGCTTGACCCGCCGCCAGAAGCGGCGCAGGTCGCCGCGGGTGGTCTCGGCCGAAAGCACGCCCGCGGGCCCGAGCGCATGCAGGCTAATCATGCCGACGCGCTCCTGCCTGAGCGCTTGCAGCAGGGGTGCAAACCAGTCGTGCTCGAGTTGCTGCAGGCCTTCGCGCCAACCATGGGCATCGCCATACTGCGCCGCGCCGCGCAGCCGGTCCAGCAGGATCAGGTTTACGCCTTCGCTTGCGCTTGCGCGCAGCAAGTCGGCGGCGCCATCGGGCAGATTGCGCGCCGCGATGTGCGCCGCCTGCGCCAGTCCCGCCGCGAACGGGTCCCTGGACCAGACCGCGTCGCACGGCGCGGACACGGGGTCCTGCAGCCTGCCGCCGCCCCAGGGCCAGATGCTGTTAATGGGCAGTTTGCCTGCGCTCTCGCGCTCTTCGTTGACCGCGTGGCCGTGCAGCAGCATCTGGATATCGTTCAGGCGCGTGCGCCAGGACGCGGCGTCGGCTCCGCGCGGCAGCAAGGCATCGATGCTCCTGCCCGCGGCTTCGGGCAGCGCCGTCGTTTCCAGTGCCGGCGCGGCCTCGGCGCGCAGATACCAGCGGTCCGGCCGCAGCGGATAAAAACTCAGGCCATCTCCCGAAAAATGCGCATTGAGGCTGTCGGTGAGGCTCTCGGCTTCCTGCTGCGATACGGGAAAAATGCCGCTGTCGGCGAGCACCAGCCGGTTGCCGTCGAGCTTGAGGTGCACCGGGTCGGCGCGCAGCCAATGGTGAGTGCCCGGTTCGCCGCCGTCGGCGAGCAGGCTATAGGGCGCGACCGGCCAGTCCCCTTGCTTGTCCAGGTTGAACTGCGCGCACAGCCAGGCTTCGACCGACCCTGCTTCGGCGTGCCGCCGCCGCCCTTTGCCAAGGAGTTGCTCCAGCGCCGGCGTGTCGAGTTCGCGATAGATGTCGCGGAAATCCCGGTCGGGCCAGAACAGGTCGGAAACCAGCAGATGGCAATGCATGCCAAAGTTTATCACCCCCGCACACGGATAAGCCGGGCGAGAGTATGTCAAAATACACCGTCCACGATAACGACCGGGCGCACAATAACGACAGGTCGCGCAATAACGACAATGACCCAACTCCCCTACGAATTGTTTATCGGCCTGCGCTACACCCGCGCCAAGCGCCGCAACCATTTCATCTCCTTTATCTCGCTCACCTCGATGCTGGGCATTGCGCTCGGGGTGGCGGCGCTGATCACGGTGCTGTCGGTGATGAACGGCTTCCAGAACGAACTGCGCACGCGCATCCTGGGAGTGGCTTCGCATGTGCAGATCAGCGGGCCGGGCGATGTGCTTGCCGACTGGCAGGCGGTGGCCGAACTTGCCGCCTCCGATCCGCGCGTGGTTGCCGTCGCGCCCTTCGTCAACGTGCAGGGCATGCTCACTTTCGATGGCGCAGTGCGCGGCTCGGTCATCCGCGGCATTCTGCCCGAGCGCGAGGAACAGGTGGCGGAGATCGGCAGCCACATGAAGGCCGGCACGCTGGCCGCGCTCCGGCCCGGCGAGTTCGGCATCGTGCTCGGCAGCGAGCTCGCGCGCGCGCTCGCCGTGATCGTCGGCGACAAGCTGACGCTGATCGCGCCGCAGGGGCAGGTAACGCCGGCCGGCATCGTGCCGCGCCTGAAGCAATTCCGCGTGGTCGGAATTTTCGAGATCGGCATGTTCGAATACGATTCCGGCCTCGCGCTGATCCATCTCGAGGATGCGCAGAAGCTGTACCGCATGGAGGACAAGGTTTCGGGCGTGCGCTTGAAGCTGCACGACCTGTTCCAGTCGCGCCAGGTGGCGTTGGAGCTGCTGCCCAGGCTGGGCGCCGATGTGTACATCAGCGACTGGACGCGCAGCCACGCCAATTTTTTCCGCGCGGTGCA
>DAIRFM010000144.1:0-5183 GCA_036795025.1 Burkholderiales bacterium
CCCATCGACAAGAACCTGTACGATCTGCCGCCGTCGCAGGCGAAGAAGGTGCCGAACGTGTGCTCTTCGCTGGAAATGGCGCTGGAGCACCTGGAAAAGGACCACGAATTCCTCACTCGCGGAGGCGTATTCTCAGAGAGCATGCTCGATGCCTATGTTGCGCTGAAGATGGAAGAGGTGACGAGGTTCCGCATGACCACCCATCCGCTCGAATTCGATATGTACTACAGCGGTTGATAGCCCGGTAGGACGAAAAAAGGCGGGAACCTTCCCGCCTTTTTGTCTTCCGGCAACGGAAGCGGAAACATCCGCCCCCACCAAATCAGCGGCAGGGAAAAAAACGATTTGAAATCAGTCTGATGTTGGCATAGACTTAACCTTCCCTCTCAATGGTTTCGGCATAATGGTTTGTAGCATTAGATACTTAGGGTTGGTGGCCGCATTGGTGTTCGTGCTCGCGGCGCCTGCGCGGGGGGATACGTTCAAATGTATCGACGCCAACGGCCGCGCCACCTACACCAACATGAAGGAAGAGACCAAGGGCAAGAACTGCAGCGTGGTGATGCGGGAGATTTCGGTCGTTCCGGCCGTCCCGCCCGCACGCAGCGCGGCGGCAAATCCCTCGCCCGCAGGCTTTCCCAAGGTCGACCCGGCTACCCAAAAAAACCGGGACGGCGCCCGGCGCAGGATTCTCGAGGAAGAACTCAGCGGGGAAGAGAAGGCGCTTGCACAAGCCAAGACGGAACTGACCGAGCAGGAGTCGGTCCGCACCGGCGGCGAAAAAAATTACCAGAGGGTTCTCGACCGGTTGCAGAAATACAAGGACGAGGTCGAGCTGCACGAGAAGAATGTCGAGGCTCTGAAGAAAGAGCTCAGCAACGCGAAGTAAGCGGGTTTTTCGTCGGTGCAGTGATTGCGCTGCTTCGGGTTTCCGCCATAGGCTACACCCACTGTCCCGCACGGTCCTGATATGGTTGCCAGTTCATTTTCCGGCCTCGATCTGCTCGCAACCTCGGTCATCCTGGTGGACGATGAATTGCGGGTCATCTATGCCAACCCTGCCGCGGAAGACCTGTTCGCGTTCAGCCTGAAAAATGTAGTCGACCAGCCGTTGGCGCAGCTGTTCACCGATTCCGACGAGTTCATCGCCAGCCTCAAAGACGTCCTCGGGCGCAACTGGAGTTACACCGGCCGCGACGCGGCCCTCACCCGGCCGGGGCAGGCGAGCCTGCATCTGAATTGCCTGGTCACGCCGACAGAGAACGCTGCCGCCCATTTGCTTATCGAGTTTCGCCCCATAGACCAGCAGCTCAAGATCGCGCGCGAGCAGCGGCAAATGGATCAGCAGCAGGCGAACCGCGAGCTTATCCGGAACCTCGCGCACGAAATCAGGAATCCACTGGGAGGCTTGCGCGGCTCGGCGCAACTGCTCGAGCGCGAGCTGGAACGGCCCGAACTGCGCGAATATACCCAGGTGATCATCAAGGAAGCCGACCGCCTGCAGGCGCTGATGGACCGGCTGCTCACGCCGCATCGCCCGCCGCACGTCGCGCCGTTGAATATCCACGAAGTGCTGGAGCGGGTGAGAAGCCTGGTACTGGCCGAATTTCCGGAAGGCATCCGCATTCAGCGCGACTACGATGCCAGCTTGCCCGATTTTCATGGTGACAAGGAGCAACTGATCCAGGCGGTGCTCAATATCGTGCGCAATGCGGCGCAGGCCCTGAACGGGAAGGGTGAGATCGAGTTCCGTACCCGTGCCGCGCGCCAGGTGACGCTGGCCAAGCAGCGCTACAAGCTGGCATTAGAATTGCAAGTGATAGATAACGGTCCCGGAATTCCGGAGGAACTGCGCGAGCGGATTTTCTATCCTTTGGTGTCGGGCCGCGACGGCGGTAGCGGTCTGGGGCTGACGCTGTCGCAGACTTTCGTGCAGCACCACCACGGCACGATCGAGTGCGACAGCAAGCCGGGCCGTACCTGCTTTACGATTATGCTGCCACTGGAGTAAATGGGTAATGGGCAACGGGTGAGGGCTGCGACCGGAATACTTCCGCGTCTGCCCGTTTCCCGTTTTCCGGTAACCATCACCAATATGAAACCAGTTTGGGTCATAGACGACGATCGCTCGATACGCTGGGTGTTTGAAAAAGCCCTGGCGCGCGAGGGCATACCCTACAAGACTTTCGCGGCGGCGCAGGAGGCACTCGACGCACTGGAACAGGGCGCGCCGCAGGTGCTGGTGTCGGACATCCGCATGCCCGGCGCTTCGGGCCTGGAACTCCTGCAAAGCATCAAGCAGCGCCATCCGGGGCTGCCGATCATCATCATGACCGCCTATTCGGATCTGGAATCGGCGGTGGCGGCGTTCCAGGGCGGCGCGTTCGAGTATCTGCCCAAACCCTTCGACGTGGATCAGGCGGTGGAGTTGATCCGTCGCGCCATAGGCGAGAGCATGCGCGAGGTCGAAGGCGAGGAGGCGCGGGAGACGTCACCGGAAATCCTCGGTCAGGCGGCCTCGATGCAGGAGGTGTTTCGCGCGATCGGCAGGCTGTCGCAGTCGAACGCGACGGTGCTGATCACGGGCGAATCGGGCACCGGCAAAGAGCTGGTGGCGCTCGCGCTGCACCGCCACTCCAGCCGTTCCGCGAAACCCTTCGTCGCCATCAACACGGCGGCGATGCCGAAGGACCTGCTGGAATCGGAACTGTTCGGTCACGAGCGCGGCGCCTTCACCGGCGCCCAGGCAATGCGCCGCGGCCGCTTCGAGCAGGCCGAGGGGGGCACGCTGTTTCTCGATGAAATCGGCGACATGCCGGCGGAACTGCAGACGCGGCTGTTGCGCGTGCTCTCCGACGGCCAGTTTTATCGCGTCGGCGGTCACCAGCCAATCAAGGCCAATGTGCGAGTGATCGCGGCCACGCATCAGGACCTGGAGGAGCGCGTGCGCCAGGGCTTGTTCCGCGAAGACCTGTTCCACCGCCTTAACGTGATCCGGCTGCGCCTGCCCAGTCTGCGCGAGCGGCACGAGGACATTCCGCTGCTGGCGAAGCATTTCCTCGCGAAAAGCGCACGTGAACTGGGGACGGAGGGGAAACGCCTGTCGGAGGCGGCGATGAATTACCTGGCTGCGCAGGATTTCCCGGGTAACGTGCGCCAGCTGGAAAACCTGTGTCACTGGCTGATGGTAATGGCACCGACGCAGACTATCGAGGTCGCCGACCTGCCGGCGGAATTGAAGTCAGGGGGCGGCAAAGCGCCGGAATCGGATTGGGTGGGGGCGCTGGAGCGTGAGGTCGAGCGAGCCTTCGCGCGCGGCGAAACCGGTGTTTTGGACGGGTTTGCGCAGGTCTTCGAAAAAGCCCTGATCGGCACGGCGTTGGCCCGCACCGGCGGGCGGCGCATCGAGGCAGCCAACCTGCTCGGCATGGGGCGCAACACCATCACGCGCAAGATCGCCGAACTGGGTCTGGAAGCCAAGGGCGGTCCGGACGAGGCCGACTGACGCGGCGGCGACATGAGCGCCGCCGCGTTCGCGCCTGGGCGCACGCGGCCGTTGGTTCGGCGAACGGCGCGTGATTCCGCAATCCGGAATGCCATTCGTATTGCGGAATGCGCCGCAGCGCAATAGAATAGCTGCTTTTTTACCGGCAACCGGCAACCTGGAGTTTCACCAATGAGCGAGACATATCCCGGCGGCGTGGAAATCCACGGCCCCATCACCGCAGAATTCGCGCAGATCCTCAGTCCCGAGGCCGTCGCCTTTGTGGCCAAGCTGTGCCGCCGCTTCGAACCCCGCCGCCAGGAACTGCTTGCCGCCCGTGCCGCGCGGCAGAAGGCGTTCGACGCTGGCAAGATGCCGGACTTCCTGCCGGAGACGGCGAGTATCCGCAGTTCCGAATGGAAGATCGCACCGCAGCCGGCCGACATGCTCGACCGGCGCGTCGAGATTACCGGCCCTACCGACCGCAAGATGGTGATCAATGCGCTCAACTGCGGCGCTTCGGTCTTCATGGCGGACTTCGAGGACGCCGACACCCCCACGTGGCACAACATGATCGACGGTCAGATCAATCTGCGCGATGCAGTGCGCCGCACCATCACCCTCGATCAGGAAGGAAAGAAGTACAAACTGAACGACAAGACCGCGGTACTGATGGCGCGACCGCGCGGCTGGCACCTGAACGAGAAGCACCTGCTGATCGACGGCAAGCAGATCTCCGGCAGCATCTTCGATTTCGGGCTTTACTTTTTCCATAACGCCAAAGAGTTGCTCAAGCGCGGTACCGGCCCGTATTTCTATCTGCCCAAGCTCGAATCGCACCTCGAGGCGCGGCTGTGGAACGACGTCTTTGTGATGGCGCAAAACGAGCTCGGCGTGCCGCAGGGTTCGATCAAAGGCACCGTTCTGATCGAGACGGTGCTCGCGTCGTTCGAAATGGACGAGATCCTGTGGGAACTGCGGCAGCACTCCGCGGGACTGAACATCGGCCGTTGGGACTACATGTTTTCCTGCATCAAGAAATTCCGCTCACACAAGGAGTTCTGCCTCGCCGACCGCGTTCATGTCAGGATGAGCGCGCGTTTCATGCGCGCCTACGCGCTGTTGCTGGTCAAGACCTGCCACAGCAGGGGCGCGCCGGCCATGGGCGGCATGGCGGCGCAGATCCCGATCAAGAACGACCCGGTGGCCAACCAGGCGGCGCTCGACAAGGTGCGCGAGGACAAGCTGCGCGAGGTGACCGACGGCTGCGACGGCACTTGGGTAGCGCACCCGGGCCTGGTGCCGATCGCGAAGGAAGTGTTCGACCAGCACATGCCGCAGCCCAACCAATACGACAAGCAGCGCCCGGACGTTCACGTCACGGCAAAGGACTTGCTCGACTTCGAGCCGGAAACGCCGATCACCGAGGCGGGCCTGCGTTACAACATCTCGGTCGGCATCCAGTATCTCGGCGCGTGGCTCGCCGGCAACGGCTGCGTGCCGGTATTCAACCTGATGGAGGACGCCGCGACCGCGGAGATTTCGCGCTCGCAGATCTGGCAGTGGATCCGTTCGCCCAAAGGCGTGCTCGACGACGGCCGCAAGGTGACCAAGGATTTGTTTCGCAGCCTGCTCGCCGAGGAACTGCCCAAGGTGAAAACCTATCTGGGCGAAGCAGGCTGGAAAGCGGGCAAATACG
>DAIRFM010000145.1:0-2848 GCA_036795025.1 Burkholderiales bacterium
ATCGACCGCGATCGCACCATCAGCTTCATGGGCGACGACTGTCGGGTCTATTCGACCCCCAACCTTCTGTACGACATCGAGATGGCCTGCCGCGATCTGCTGCTCCAACACATCGACCAGGGAAAGGATTCCGTCGGCACCCGGGTCGAACTCGATCACGTCGGCGCCACACTCATGGGTATGTGGGTGGAGATTACCGTCACCCTTACCGAGGTCAATGGCGGCGCCGTGTCCTTCGACTTCACCGCTCGCGATGCGGTCGAGGAAGTCGCGCGCGGCAAGCACAACCGGTTCATCGTCGGGGTCGAGAAAACCGCGCAAAGACTCAAGGCGAAACTCGCCAAGGCCCAGCTGACGGCAGCGAAGCCCGGGTAGCTGCTGCTCTGACTAGAATACAATTCAAGCAAGGAGGATAGAACATGGGCAACACGACCAATGGCGGGCGCGGCACGGCGGCCAAAGCGGGGATGGCGCGCAAGGTCGCGCCCAAACGCGCGGCACCGGCATACAAGTTCGACGCGGCGGCGGAAACCATGCCGCGTGAAGAAATCTCGCGGCTGCAACTGCGCCGGCTCAAAGCGAGCATCAAGAATGCCTACGATAACGTAGCGTTCCACCGCCGGCGCATGAAAGCGCTGGGATTCGAACCCGGCGACCTGAAGCGCCTTGAAGACCTTGCGGGCCTGCCGTTCACGCTGAAAACCGACCTGCGCGACCATTACCCGTTCGGCCTGTTCGCGCGTCCGCAGGCGGAAGTGGTGCGGCTGCACGCGTCCTCGGGAACCACCGGCAAGCCGACCGTGGTCGGCTATACCGCGAAGGACATCGCCACCTGGGCCGATCTGATGGCGCGCTCGCTGGCCTGCGCCGGGGCGCGGCCGGGTGATATCGTTCACAACGCCTACGGCTATGGACTGTTTACCGGCGGCCTCGGCGCCCATTACGGCGTGGAGCGGCTGGGGGCGACGGTGGTGCCGATGTCCGGCGGCAGCACCGAGCGCCAGATCGTGCTCATCACCGACTTCGGTGCGCGCGTGCTGTGCGCGACGCCGTCCTATGCGCTCGCGATGGCCGAGGTAGCGGAGAAGGCGGGCGTCGATCTCCGGAAATCCAAGCTCGAGATCGGCGTGTTCGGCGCCGAGCCGTGGAGCGAGGCGATGCGGCGCGAGGTCGAGGCGCGCCTGGGACTGAAGGCGGTCGACATCTACGGCCTGTCGGAAATCATGGGCCCCGGCGTCGCCTGCGAGTGCGTGGAGGCGCAGGCCGGCCTGCACGGCTGGGAGGACCATTTTATCTTCGAAGTGATCGATCCCGATACCGGCAAAATGTTGACGGAGGGCGAGGCGGGGGAACTGGTGATCACCACGCTCACCAAGGAGGCGCTGCCGATGATCCGCTACCGCACCCGCGACATCACCCGCTTGAGCACCGAGCGCTGCGCCTGCGGCCGCACGCATGTGCGCATCAAGCGCATCACCGGCCGCAACGACGACATGCTCATCATCCGCGGCGTGAACGTCTACCCGTCGCAGATCGAGGCGGTGCTGGTGGGACTGCCGGACGTTGCGCCGCACTATCAGCTCGTGGTGGAGAGAAAAGGCACGCTCGACCACCTCTCGGTTGAAGTCGAGCTGGTGCCGAACGTCGTGCCCACACCGGAGTTGCGCAGGGTTGTAGGCGAGACCGTGCGACACCACATCAAATCGATTATCGGAGTCACCGCCGACGTGGTGGTGAAGGAGCCCGGCGAAATTCCGCGCTCCATGGGCAAGGCGGTGAGGGTGCGCGATTTGCGGCCGAAACTCAGCTGATCCGACAAGGAAAATTCGTCATCATGATCATCGATTGTCACGGGCATTACACGACCGCCCCCAAGCAGTTGGAAGAATATCGGAACCGCCAGATCGCTGGCCTCAAGGACGATCCAGGGCACGCCGCGTCTGCGTGGTCGCTCGGCATCAGCGACGATCAGATCCGGGAAAGCCTCGAACATGCCCAGCTCAGGATACAGCGCGAGCGCGGGACGGATGTTACGATCTTCTCGCCGCGGGCCATGGGCATGGGCCACCACATCGGCAACGAGAGCACGAGCAAATACTGGTCGCAGACCTGCAATGAACTGATCCACCGGGTGTGCACTCTCTACCCGAGCAACTTTGTCGGCGTGTGCCAACTCCCGCAAACCCCGGGCGTGCGCCCGACGAACTGCATCGCGGAACTCGAGCGCTGCGTGAAGGAATTCGGATTCATCGGCTGCAATCTGAATCCGGATCCCTCCGGCGGCTACTGGACCGGCCCCCCGCTCACCGACAAGTGGTGGTATCCGCTGTATGAAAAAATGGTGGAGCTGAACGTTCCGGCGATGATCCACGTGAGCGGTTCCTGCAATCCCAATTTCCACGCCACCGGGGCGCACTACATCAACGGCGATACGACGGCGTTCATGCAGCTGATCACCGCTGACCTGTTCAAAGACTTCCCGGCGCTGAAATTCATCATCCCGCACGGCGGCGGAGCCGTGCCGTATCACTGGGGCCGCTATCGCGGGCTGGCGCAGGATATGGGGCGGCCACCGCTCAAGGAACTGCTGCTCAACAACGTTTTCTTCGATACCTGCGTCTATCACCAACCGGGCATCGAGCTGCTGCTCAAAGTCATCCCGGCGGACAACATACTGTTCGCGTCCGAGGTGGTGGGGGCGGTGCGGGGCATCGATCCAGAAACGGGGCACTACTATGACGATACCAAGCGTTATATCGACGCGATCGACTGGCTCAGCGCCGAGGACAGGGAGAAAATTTTCCACGGCAACGCGCGCAAGGTGTATGGCCGCTTCGGCGCGCGCACC
>DAIRFM010000145.1:2948-5178 GCA_036795025.1 Burkholderiales bacterium
CCGGCGCCTATCCGCCGGCGGCGGGCGATGGCGATTGGCCTGCGTTCGCGCGCGCGCTGCAGAGCGCGATCGAGGTCGAAGTCGCGCGCCATTTCGAGTTCGAGGAGCGCGACCTGTTCCCGCGGCTGGAGGAGGCCGGGGACGGGGATCTGGCGGCGTTGCTCAACGAGGAACACGCGACCATACGCGCCGTGGCGCAGCCGCTCGTCGAGCTGTTGCGCCAGGCGCTCGCCGACGGATTGCAGCCGCAGCAGTGGCAGACCCTGAAAACCCTGGCGCTCGAGTTCAGCGAACGCCTGGGTTCGCATGCGCAGAAAGAAGACGGCGCGCTGCTGCCGCTGCTCGAGAATCTGCTCGACGAGGACACGGATCGCGAACTGTTCGGCGCCTACGCGGCGGGCTGAAAGGAGAAAGAAATGGCGGAGCGTGCACAGGCAGGGCCCCTTTCCGGCGTCAAGCTGCGGCGGCTCGCCGCGCAGGACCTCGACGCGGTGGTCGAGATCGACGCGCAGATAACCGGCCGCTCGCGCCGTGCCTATTTCGAGCGCCGGCTGCAGGCCGCGCTGCGCGCGCCGACCCTGCACACCCAGTTCGCGGCGGAGGAGGATAGCGTGCTGGAGGGCTATGTCCTCGCGCGCAAGCTCGAGGGCGAATTCGGCCGCGTCGAGCCGGTGCTGCAGCTGGAGGTGATCAGCGTGCGCCCGGGCGAACAGGGGCATGGATACGGTGACGCGCTGCTCGGGGCTCTCGCGGCCGATGCGCGCAAGCACGATATCTTCGAGCTGCGTACGCAGGCGGCATGGAAAGACCACGGCATGCTCGGGTTTCTCGACCACGCGGGCTTCGAACTCGGGAGCGACCTGGTGATCGATTGTGAAGTCCATACCGGACGCATTGGCAGTGGCGACGAGGAAAAGCTCCTGGCACCCGAGCACCATCGCTTCAGCGCCGAGATCGACTACGGCGAGCCTCAAGCCAACGGTTTCGAGGCGCTCGCGCGCGACCGCGCCGACGTGCGCTCGCTCGAGCGCGCAGACCTCGACGAAATCGTGCGCATCGACCGGCGCATCATGGACCGGGACCGCCGCGCCTATATCGGCCGCGTGGTGGACGAGGCGCTGCTCGACTCGGCGATACGCGTCTCGCTGGTGGCGCACCAGGATGAATCTGCCACCGGCTACATCATGGCCAGCGTGGATTTCGGCGATTTTGGCCGCACCGAGCCGGTAGCGGTAATCGATACCATCGGCGTCGATCCCGGCTTCACCGGCGCAGGCATCGGCACCGCGCTGCTGTCGCAGCTTTTCGTCAACCTCAAGGCGCTGCGCGTCGAGCGCGTCACGACCGTGGTTGCGCGCGATAACTTCGGCTTGCTCGCATTCTTTTACCGCGCCGGCTTCGGACCGTGCCAGCGCCTGGGGTTCGTCAAGCGCCTCGCCTGAGCCGGGGGCACTGTCCCCCAAGGGGATTTTCCCCTCAAGGGGGATCGAGACCTTTGGGGCGTAGGAGCGGCGCCCTCGCCGCGACCAGTGCCAAAGGCGAACACCGATCGGCCCGAGGGCGGGCCTCCCACAACAGATAGGGGACCGGCAAACTTTTGCCGCGATCGTACTCAGGCGATGTAGAAAGCGATGGCAACGAAATGCGCCGCGCTGCCGCCGAGCACGAACAGGTGCCACACGCCGTGAAAGTGGCGCACGCGCTCGTCCAGCACGTAGAAGATGATGCCGCCCGTATATAGCAGCCCTCCGGCCAGCAGCCACGCGAGCCCGG
The DNA here is from genome assembly GCA_036795025.1 of Burkholderiales bacterium. GTDB lineage: Bacteria > Pseudomonadota > Gammaproteobacteria > Burkholderiales > SG8-39 > 2-12-FULL-64-23. The sequence goes on from DAIRFM010000145.1 coordinate 4,722, forward strand.
GCGTGCCCAAACCTTGGGCGAGCGGGCGCAGCGCGGCCACGCCCATCCACCCCATGACGACGTAGATGACGATCGACAGGCGGCGCGCGCCCTTGCCGAACACGAATTCCTGCGCGATCCCGAGGGCGGCGAGTCCCCAGGCCAGGCCGAACAGCGTCCAGCCCCATGGCCCGCGCAAGGTCACCAGGACGAACGGCGTATACGTGCCGGCGATGAGCACGTAGATCGAGCAGTGGTCGAGCTTGCGCAGGATGGTCTTCGCCCGTCCGCGCGCGCTGTGGTAAAGGGTCGAAGCCCCATAGAGCAGGAACAGGGCTGCGCCGTAGGTGCTGAAGCCGACGACCTTCCACGCATCCCCGGTGCGCGCCGCGAGGACGACGAGCAGCGGCGCGCCGATGGCCGCAAATACCGTGCCGGCGAGGTGGGTGTAACTGTTGAGGCGTTCTCCGTAATACAT
>DAIRFM010000146.1:0-5175 GCA_036795025.1 Burkholderiales bacterium
GGCATGACGGGCGACGGCGTCAACGATGCGCCCGCGCTGCGCCAGGCCGAAGTGGGCATCGCCGTCAGCACCGCGACCGACGTGGCCAAGGGCGCCGCGAGCGTCGTCCTGACCGAGCCCGGGCTGACGAACATCGTGGCGTTGGTCGAGCAGGGGCGGACGATCTACCAGCGCATCCTGACATACATCATCAACAAGATCAGCCGGACGATCCTGAAGACGGGCTTCGTGGCCATCGCGTTCGTGGTGACCGACAAGTTCGTCATGTCCGCCTTTGCGATGCTGCTGCTGGTCTTCATAACGGACTTCGCAAAGATCTCGCTGGCCACCGACCGCGTTCGACCGTCCAAGAAACCGGAGACGTGGAACATCGGGCACCTCATCACCGTCTCCGTGGTGCTGGGCGCCTTGATGGTCGCAGAGGCGCTCCTCGTCTTGTGGATCGGCTGGTCACGTTGCGGATTGGCGACGAGCGATAATGCCCTCTACACCTTCAGTTTCCTGACGCTGCTCTACTTTGCCGCGTTCTCCATCGTGTCCGCGCGGGAGCGCCGCTGGTTCTGGGCGACGATGCCCAGCAAGGCTGTTGTGGCGGCTGTCGTGGCGGAAACGCTCGTCGGCACCGTCCTGACGTTCGTGGGTCTTCCGGGACTCATGCCATTACCGGGGTGGCAGACACTCGCGATTTTTGTCTATGCGATGGTTTCGTGCCTGGTCGTGAACGATGCTGTGAAGGTTACGATGATCAAATGGCGCGTTCCTAATGCGGTATCCACCATGTCCAGAATAGCGTGAGCGCTGCAGGAGGTATGAAGATGAAGATTGATTGCGACGATTTTCGCATTGCGGAAGGTAAAAAAGTCGGGCTCGCAAAGCGCCCGACGACGGTCCAGCCCCTGTACAAATCGCGCAAGCGCTACCAGGCACTGATCGAGGAGCAAATCGCCGAACTGGCTGTGCAGCAGACCCTGCTGTACGCCAACAACAGCCATTCCCTGCTGCTGATTTTTCAAGCCATGGACGCGGCCGGCAAGGACAGCGCCATCAAGCATGTGATGTCCGGCGTGAATCCGCAGGGCTGCCAGGTGTACAGCTTCAAGCACCCGAGCACTGAGGAACTGGAGCATGATTTCCTCTGGCGTAGCACCCGCTGTTTGCCCGAACGGGGACAAATCGGCATCTTCAACCGCTCTTACTACGAAGAGGTGCTGATCGTTCGCGTGCAGCCGCAGATTCTGCGCGGCGAAGGGCTGCCGCGCCAGGCGTTGGCGGCGCGCGACTTCTGGCAGCAACGCTACCGGTCAATTGCCAATCTGGAGGGCCATCTGCACCGCAATGGGACCCGGGTCATCAAGTTCTTCCTGCATCTATCGAAGGAGGAGCAACGACGCCGCCTTCTTCGCCGCATCGATGAGCCGGACAAGAACTGGAAGGCCAGCATGGCCGACATCGAGCAGAGGAAATTCTGGACGCAATACCAGCAGGCTTATGAGGCGTGTCTCGGCGCGACGAGCACCAGCAACTCTCCGTGGTATGCCGTGCCGGCTGACGACAAGCAGAATGCCCACCTGATCATCGCTCAGATCATTCTCGATGCGCTAAAAGGGCTGCGCATGTCCTACCCCAGATCCGACCGCGCGCGTCGACGGGAACTACAGGCGATCCGCAAGCGGCTGGCGAAGTGACTGCCTGGTAGTCCGGAAGTAGAAGATTCCGTGGCGCGAGCGCACCAAGTGCGAAGCGAGTCGAAGCATGGCCTGCGATCCTTGAAAAGTGGATCACCACTTTGGACCACGCGCTTTGCGACTCGGTAATGTAAGGATCTGAGAATTAAGGTAAAATGTTGTCTCAGTGCCTTTGGTGCCGCGGAAGGGACTCGAACCCCCACAGTGTTGCCACCGCATGGACCTGAACCATGTGCGTCTACCAATTCCGCCACCGCGGCACAAGGTGCGCAATTTTATAGGAATCAAGGATTTTGTCAACGCAAAAGCCCCCCAAACGTAACCCCATTGCGCCTCCCGCGCGCAATCCAGGCTCGCGTCCCGCGCGCAATCCGGACTCGCGTTCCGCGCCGCCGCCGAGTTCGCGCCCAGCGCGCGCGCCGGATGAGCCCGCCTTAAGCGCCCCGCACGCCGGGCGCGATGCACCTGCGCGCCGAGCGCGCGATCCGCACTATGAACGCGAAGCCGAGCGCTACGCCAATCCGCTGCCGAGCCGTGAGCTGATACTCGACACCCTGGCCAAGGAAGGTATCCCGGTGCAGGAGGAAACCCTGCGCCATCTGCTGCGTATCGAGCCGGCCGAGGCGGACAGTTTCCGCCGGCGGCTGCGCGCGATGGAGCGCGAAGGCCAGATCATGCGCAATCGCCGCGACGCGATCCTGGTGGCGGGCAAGCTCGATCTCGTTGCGGGTCGCGTCGAAGGGCATCCGGACGGCTACGGCTTTCTCGTGCCCGACGAAGGCGGGCCCGACATGTTCCTCTCCGAGAAAGAGATGCGCAAGGTGCTGCATGGCGACCGCGTCATGGCGCGCGCGAGCGGCATCGACCGGCGCGGGCGCCCGGAAGGCGTCATCGTCGAAATCATTTCCCGCGCCAATACGCGGCTGGTCGGGCGGCTGCACAAACCGCACGGCGTCGCCTTCGTCGCCGCCGAGAACCGGCGCATCAGCCAGGATATTCTGATCCCGCCCGGTGCGGACATGGGGGCTGCGCCCGGCCAGGTGGTGACGGTGGAAATCGTGGCCCAGCCGGACAAGAACGCGCAGCCCGCAGGGCGCATCGTCGAAGTGCTGGGCAATTACGCCGACCCAGGCATGGAAATCGAAATCGCGCTCCGGAAGCACGAGTTGCCGTATGAATTCTCGGGCGCGGTGATGCGTCTGGCGGAGAAGCTCCCCGACGACGTGCGCCCGAACGACATCAAGGGGCGGGAGGACCTGCGCGCGCTGCCGCTGGTGACCATCGACGGCGAGACGGCGAGGGATTTCGACGATGCCGTGCATTGCAAGCGCGAGGCTAAGGGCTTCCGCCTGTGGGTGGCGATCGCCGATGTGAGCCACTATGTGCGCCCCGGCGATGCGCTGGACACCGCCTCGCGCGAGCGCGGCAATTCGGTGTATTTCCCGCGCCGCGTCATCCCGATGCTGCCGGAGAAGCTCTCCAACGGCCTGTGTTCGCTCAATGCGAACGTGGACCGCCTGTGCATGGTGTGCGAGATGAGCGTGAACGCGCAGGGCGAAATCGGGCCCTACCGCTTTTATGCCGCGGTGATGCGCTCGCAGGCGCGGCTGACCTACAACCGGGTGGCGGCTGCCCTCGGCCTGCAGCCGGTGAAGGGCGAGCCGGTGCCGCCAGGCCTGGTGCCGCATCTGCAGGACCTCTATGCGCTGTATCACGTCCTGGCCAAGGCGCGGGAGAAACGCGGCGCCATCGATTTCGAGACCATCGAGACGCAGATGCTGTTCGATGATCAGGGAAAGATCGAGAACATCGTGCAGACGCAGCGCAACGACGCGCACCGCCTGATCGAGGAATGCATGCTTGCGGCCAACGTCTGCGCCTCCGATTTCCTCAACAGCCGCAAGCACGCGGCGCTGTACCGCGTGCACGAGGGACCGACGCCGGAGAAGCTGGAGGCGCTCAGGATCTTTCTCAAGCAGTTCGGCCTGGATCTCACCGGCGGCGAGGCACCGCAGGCAAAGGATTATGCGAAGCTGCTCGCCAGGATCAAGGGCCGTCCCGATATCCAGCTGCTGCAGACGGTGCTGCTGCGATCGCTGAAGCAGGCGCAGTACAGCCCGGAAAACGTCGGTCATTTCGGCCTCGCCTACGAGGCCTATACCCATTTCACCTCGCCCATCCGGCGCTATCCGGACCTGGTGGTGCATCGCGCCATCAACGCCGCGCTCGCGGGCAAGAGCTACAGTCCGGGCAACTGGGAGGAGATCGGCGCGCATTGCTCCATGACCGAGCGCCGCGCCGACGAAGCGACGCGCGATGTCGAGTCCTGGCTCAAGTGCTATTACATGCAGGACCGCATCGGCGAGGAGTTTCCGGGATCGATCAGCGCCGTCACCGGCTTCGGCATATTCGTCGCGCTGGACGATGTCTATGTCGAGGGCCTGGTGCATATATCCGAGCTGGGCGAGGATTATTATCATTTCGACGCCGCCAGGCACCAGTTGCTGGGCGAGCGCACCGCGCGGCGTTTTCGTCTCGCCGACCGCGTGAGGGTGAAGCTCGTGCGCGTGGACCTGGATTCGAGCAAGATCGATTTTCGGCTTGCCGAGGACGATGTTCCCAGAAGGAAAAAGGCCTGAACCGCCAAGGACGCAAAGGACGCCAAGGAGGTGTGACTTGAGCGGAATTCTCCTTTGCGTCGTTCGCGGCGAAAGTTTGATCGTTGTACTGCAAACTAAACATTTCAAAGTGCACTGCCGATGAGCGGAACGACCTTCATTCACGGCTTTCACGCCATCACCGCGCGCCTGCGCCTGGACGCAAAAAGCGTGCATGAGCTCTATTGCGACAGTGTGCGCGCCGACCCGCGCATGCGCGACCTGATGAAACTCGCCGAGGGCCTGAAGCTGCGCGTGCTGCAGGTGGATACGAGGCGCCTGGACGGCATGGCGCCGCCCGGAAGGCACCAGGGCGTGGTGGCGCGAGTGGACGCGGTGCGCCCGCACGTCTCGCTCGACGACTTGCTGGACGAACTCAAGGAACCGCCCCTGCTGCTGGTGCTCGATGGCGTGCAGGACCCGCACAACCTCGGCGCCTGCCTGCGCGTGGCCGATGCCGCCGGCTGCCACGCGGTGATTGCGCCCAAGGACCGTGCCGTTGGCCTGTCGGCGACGGCGATCAAGGTGGCGAGCGGCGCGGCCGACAGCGTGCCCTATGTCGCGGTCACCAATCTGGCGCGCACCCTGCGCGAGTTGAAGGAGCGCAACATCTGGGTGGTGGGCGCGGACTCGGGGGCGAACGAGGACCTCTACTCGGCGCAGTTGCCCGCTGCGCTCGCCTGGGTGCTGGGTGCCGAAGGCGAGGGCTTGCGGCGCCTCACGCGCGAGACCTGCGACCAGCTGGTGAAAATTCCCATGCTGGGACAGGTCGAAAGCCTCAACGTCTCGGTCGCGAGCGGGGTGGTGTTGTTCGAGTCGCGCCGCCGGCGCTC
>DAIRFM010000147.1:0-5159 GCA_036795025.1 Burkholderiales bacterium
ACCTCGTTCGCCAGCGTATTCGCCTACCCCGAGGTGGACGACACCATCGAGGTCGAAATCAACCCCGCGGACCTGCGCATCGACACCTACCGCGCCTCGGGCGCCGGCGGCCAGCATATCAACAAGACCGACTCCGCGGTGCGCATCACCCACCTGCCCACCAATATCGTGGTGCAGTGCCAGAACGACCGCTCGCAGCACCGCAACCGCGCCGAAGCCATGGCCATGCTGAAATCGCGCCTGTACGAACGGGAGATCCGCAAACGCCAGGACGAGCAGCAGAAGCTCGAGGACTCGAAGACCGACATCGGCTGGGGTCACCAGATCCGCTCCTACGTGCTCGATCAGTCGCGCATCAAGGACTTGCGCACCGGCGTCGAGATCGGCAACACCCAGGCGGTCATGGACGGCGACCTGGATGTGTTCATCGAAGCAAGCTTGAAGCAGGGTGTGTAACCAGTCGACCCACGAAAGCAATGTCATTCCTCGCGAAGTTTACCCCCGCGCAGCAGGGGGCTCGGAATGACAGAATAGCGATAGCGCAGAAAGGAAGTCGTATATGGCTGAGCAACAACCCAATCAGGTCCCGTTGGACGAAAACCAGATCATCGCCGAACGCCGCGCGAAACTGGCGGAGTTGCGCAAGCGCGGCAATGCCTTTCCCAACGACTTCGACCGCAAGGACCTGGCTGCCGACCTGCACGCGGCGCACGGCGCGAAATCCAATGAAGAGCTCGAGGCCGAAGCAGTGCACGTGGCGGTCGCCGGGCGCATGCTGCTCAAGCGCGTCATGGGCAAGGCGAGCTTTGCCAGCATCCAGGACCTCAGCGGAAAGAACATGGACGGCCGCATCCAGCTCTACATCACCAACGACCACGCGGGCGTTGCCGTGCACGAGGCGTTCAAACACTGGGACCTGGGCGACATCCTCGGCGCGGAAGGGACCGTGTTCAAGACCAAGACGGGCGAGCTGTCGGTGCGCGTAGCCAAGCTGCGCCTGCTCACCAAGTCGCTGCGGCCGCTGCCGGAGAAGTTCCACGGCCTCACCGACCAGGAGCAGCGCTACCGCCAGCGCTATGTCGACCTGATCACCAACGCCGAGGCGCGCAAGGTGTTCAGCGTGCGCAGCCAGGTGATCCAGGCGATCCGCGCCTTCATGGTGGCGCGCGGCTACCTCGAGGTCGAAACGCCGATGATGCACCCGATCCCGGGCGGCGCCGCGGCCAAGCCCTTCGCCACGCACCACAACGCGCTCGACATGCAGTTGTTCCTGCGCATCGCGCCCGAGCTGTATCTGAAGCGCCTGGTGGTGGGCGGCTACGAGAAAGTGTTCGAAATCAACCGCAATTTCAGGAACGAGGGCATTTCCACCCGGCACAATCCCGAATTCACCATGATCGAGTTCTACGAGGCCTATCGCGATTACCGCTACCTCATGGACTACACCGAAGAACTGCTGCGGACAGTGGCGCAACAGGTGCTGGGCACCACCGCCCTGCCCTACGCCGAGCACACGGTCGACCTGGGCAAGCCGTTCGAGCGGCTCACCGTGGTCCAGGCGATTTGCAAATATCATCCGCAGATCAGCGCGGCCGAGCTGGCCGACCGCGACTACCTCACGCGCGCGCTGAAGAAACTCGGCGCCGACGTCTCGCGCGCGCACGGCCTGGGTTCGCTGCAGTTGATGCTGTTCGAGGAGACCACCGAGACCTTGCTGATCCAGCCGACCTTCATCATCGATTATCCGGCCGAGGTGTCGCCGCTGGCGCGCCGCAACGACCAGAACCCGGACATCACCGACCGCTTCGAGTTGTACATCACCGGGCGCGAGATGGCCAACGGCTTTTCCGAGCTCAACGATCCGGAGGATCAGGCGGCGCGCTTCGCCGAGCAGGCGAAGCAGAAGGAAGCGGGTGACGAAGAGGCCATGTATTACGATGCCGATTACATCCGCGCGCTGGAGTACGGCCTCCCGCCCACTGCGGGCGAAGGCATAGGCATAGACCGGCTGGTCATGCTGTTCACCAACAGCGCGAGCATCCGCGACGTGATTCTGTTCCCGCATATGCGGCCGGAGTAGCCAACACCCGGCAGCGGGACGGTTACAAATAGTCACAATTGCTCACAATTTCCCGCTGTTTTGTTGTCACCATTGGCGCCGTAGATGCGTTTTTTGCAGTGCGCATCCGACAAAACGGAGACAACAATGGAAACCACCACGACCAGAAGCATGCACCCGCTGACCGCGATCGCGGCAGTGTCAGTCACCCTGTTCAGCCTGGCCGGCATAGGCGCCATCACTGGCCTGATCCCGACCAGCCACAGCCAGCCCGCACAAATTCAGTCGACAACCCCCGCGGAACCCTTGAAATCCGCAGCTGCGGCACCGCCTTCGGAGACCACCACCGTTACCACACCCACGGTGAGCGTGCCCAAACCTGCCGCGCACAAGGCTGCCGCAAGGCGCGCCAAGCCGGTGGAGCATGCGGCGCGACCTGCCGAAGAGCCTGTGAAAACGGTCAAGGACGAAGCACCGGTCAGGGTCGCGCAAAACGACCCGTCACCAAGGTATGAGCCCGCGCCCAGAGCCGAGCCGGCAAAACGGGCCTGCTACGACTGCGGCGTGATCGAGTCGGTGCGCGAAATCGAGAAAAAAGGCGAAGGCACTGGTTTGGGCGCGGTCGCGGGCGGGGTCGCCGGCGGCGTGCTTGGGCATCAGACCGGTGGCGGCCGCGGCCGGGACGTCATGACCGTGCTCGGCGCGATCGGCGGCGCCTTTGCCGGCCACGCGGTCGAGAAAAACGTGAAGAAGGTGAAAAGCTACGAGATCGCCATCCGCTTCGACGACGGCTCCAGCCAGCTCATCACCCAGGACAATTCGCCCGCCTGGCGCTCGGGCGACAAGGTCAAGCTCGTCAACGGCGTCATCGCCGCCAGCAATTAGTTCGGACTCCGGCGTAGCGCCAGCGCGAGCAGCGGTACGCCGGCAGCGAGCACCCCTACCCCCACCAGCGCACCCAGACGCGTATAGGCCAGGCTGGAATAAAGCAGCCAGGCGCTGCTGGCGCAGAAGGCGAGCGGCACGAACGGATACAGCGGCACCCTGAACGGCCGCGCATGCTCCGGTTCGCGCCAGCGCAACACGAACAGCGACAGCCCGGTAAGCAGAAAAAACAGCCAGAACACCGGCGCGGTATAGTCCACCATGGTCTCGAAGCCCTGACGCATGAACGCGCCGAACGCGACGAGCGCCAGTGCAACGGCCCCCTGTACCAGCAGCGCCTGCGTCGGCGAGCCGGTGCGCGCGTTCCAGCGGCCGAGGAAGCCGAGCACCGGCCAGTCGCAGCCCAAGGCGTAGTTGCTGCGCGCGCCGACGATGACGGTGGCATTGATCGAGGTCAGCGCCGATACCGCGATGATGACGCTGATCAACTGCGCACCCGCGCTGCCCCAGGCCTGCTGCAGCAGATCCGCCGCGACCACCTGCGAGCGTGCCATGCCGGCGAGGCCCAATCCGCGCAGATAGGCGAGATTCACCAGCAGATAAAGGGCGGTGAGGATAAGCATGCTCCACATGAGCGCACGCAACATGTTGCGCCGCACGTCCTTCAATTCGGCCGAGATGTAGGCGGCTTCGTTCCAGCCGCCGTAGGTCAGCAGCACGAACACCATGCACAAGCCGAAGGCCGGCTGGCCCGGATCGGTGCCGCCGGGCACGGTGGCCGCCGCTGCGGCCGGCGCGACCACCAACCCGGCAGCGGTGACAGCGAGCAATCCCAGCACCTCCAGCACGGTCAGCCAGTTCTGCGTCGCCGCCCCGAATTTCACGCCGGCGATGTTGACCGCAGTGAGCACAATCACGATCAGAGCGGCGTAAAGCGCGGACGAATGCTCGCCCAGCGCATAGAGCCGCGTACAGTAGTCGCCGAACACGAATGCGAGCAAGGCGATCGAGCCGGTGGTGATCACCGCCAAACGCGCCCAGGCGAAAAGAAACGACAATTTCCTGCCATAGGCGCGGGTCAGAAAATGATAATCGCCGCCGGCATGCGGATAGGCCGTGGCGAGTTCGGCATAACACAGCGCCCCGATCAGCGAGACGATCCCGCCCAATAGCCAGGCGGCGAGCATGGTCCATGCGCCGCCCGCATTGGCCGCCACCACCGAAGGTGCTTTGAATATGCCGGCGCCGACGACGATGCCGACGATCAGGGCGATTGCGTCCCGAAGCTCGAGCACCGGCTCAGGCTGCGCCGCCGTTTGCGTAGTATGCTCGCGTCTCTCGCTCATGCCGGGGATTATCCGTTGATCGCGCCCCGCGGCCAAGTGCTCTGATAGACTTTGAGAGTATTGCAGAATGACAATGCCAAGAATTGTCATTCCGAAGCCGAAGGCTGAGGAATCTGCTTTTGAACAATAATCGATGATGCAAGACGCGAACCAAGACGTCCGAATGGCGCTGCAACGCATGCGGCTGCTGCGCCCGGGCGAAGCGTTCCGCGCGGAAACCCTGCCTGGCGGCGTGTCCTCCGACATCCTGCGCATCGATCTGCCCGGGCGTTCCCCGGGTCTTTCCTTTTGTTTCAAGCGGGCGCTGGCCAAGCTCAAGGTCGCGGCCGACTGGCGCGCGCCGGTGGAGCGCAACCATGCCGAAGTCGAATGGCTGCGTGTGGCCGACGAACTGGTGCCGCAGGCCGTGCCGCGCATACTCGGCGAGGATACGCAATCGGGCGCGTTCGCGATGGAATACCTGGCACCCGCGCTGCACCCGGTGTGGAAAAACGAACTGCGCGACGGCAACATCCACGCCGAAACCGCAGCCGCGGTAGCCCGCTCGATCGCCGCGATCCATGCCGGGACGGCGCACCGGACGGACCTCGCGCAGCGTTTTGCCAACGATCACATATTTCACCCCATCCGGCTGGAGCCTTATCTGCTCGCCACAGCCGCGCACCATCCGGACTGCGCCGCCCGGCTGCGCGAGCTCGCCGAAACGACCGCCCGCAACAAGGTCGCGCTGGTTCACGGCGACCTCAGCCCGAAGAACATCCTGGTGGCGGCTCGCGGTCCCATCCTGCTCGACGCCGAATGCGCCTGGTATGGCGACCCGGCCTTCGATCTCGCCTTCTGCCTCAACCATATGCTGTTGAAATGCCTGT
>DAIRFM010000148.1:0-5140 GCA_036795025.1 Burkholderiales bacterium
TGCTCAACCAGGTGCTGAAGCTGGGCCTGCTGTCCAAGATCGCGATGCGCGTGACCTTCGTCCTGATTCCGCCGCTGGCGCTGATATTTCTTGTCTTGGGCACCATTTTCCTCGGCGTCGCGACGCCCACCGAGGGTGGTGCGATGGGGGCCAGCGGCGCGCTGATCATGGCGCTCGCGCGCCGGCGCCTGTCGTTCCCGCTGCTGCGTCAGGCGATGGATGCGACGGCGAAGCTGACTTCCTTCGTCGTGTTCATCCTGGTCGGGTCGCGCGTATTCAGCCTGACCTTCTATGGCGTGGACGGTCATATCTGGGTGGAGCACCTGCTGCTGAATCTCCCCGGCGGCCAGCTCGGCTTTTTGATCGTGGTCAACCTCCTGGTGTTCGTGCTCGCTTTCTTCCTCGACTTTTTCGAACTCGCATTCATCATCGTTCCCCTGCTCGGGCCGGTGGCGGAGAAACTCGGCATCGACCTCATCTGGTTCGGCGTGCTGCTGGGGGTCAATATGCAGACCTCGTTCATGCATCCGCCCTTCGGTTTCGCCCTGTTCTATCTGCGCAGCGTCGCCCCGGGCAAGGATTACGTGGACCGCGTCAGCGGTAAACGCACTGCCGGTGTGACCACCACCCAGATCTACTGGGGCGCGGTGCCCTTCGTGCTGATCCAGGTACTGATGGTCGGACTGATCATCGCAGTGCCGCAAATAGTCAGCGGCGGTCTGACGAAAAAGGCGGCCGTGAACATCGACAAGATCGAAATCCAGGTGCCCGATGCGACTGGGGCACCCGGCGCCAAGGGCGAGAGCGATATGGAAAATGCGCTGGAACGCGAACTCGGCAAGGACCCCGCCGCCGAGCCCCCCGCGGCGGGTGCGGAAAATGCGGCCCCGGGCGGCGCCGATAAGCCGGAAGCGACTACAGGGACGGTGCCTGCCAAACCGCCAGGCGGGAAGTAGAACTACGGCGCCTGCGGGTGTAGCTGCCCGGCTTGGAGGGCACGCTTGCAGGCCCAAAAAAACCCCGCTCGTGCGGGGTTTTTTCTTGAACCATCCGCAAACGGCGCCCCGATCGGGCTCCGTTTGCCGGCCTCACTTTTTCTTCGGCGCGCGCTGGGTCAGGCGTTCCGCTGCCACCATGAAGTTGTCGTAACGATTTTCCGCAATCGAGAACCATTGCACCTGTTCGTTGCGGAACTTGACCATGGCATCGTAGACCTTCTTGAACTGGGGGTTCTTGGCCGAGATTTCTTCGGCGACCTCATTCGCGGCTTTGTAGCAGGCCGCCATGATTTCGTTCGAAAACGGCCGCAGCTGTACGCCGTTTCCGATCAGCCGCTTCAATGCGGCGGGGTTGAGCGTGTCGTACTTCGCCAGCATCGAGATATTCGCCTCGGCGCATGCCGCTTCGAGGATGGCCTGGTATTCCTTGGGCAGGGCTTCCCAGGATTTGATATTGACCAGCAGGTCGAGCTCGGGGCCGCCTTCCCACCAGCCCGGGTAGTAGTAATACTTCGCCACCTTGTAGAAGCCGAGCTTCTCGTCATCATAGGGGCCGACCCACTCGGCTCCGTCGATCGTGCCTTTTTCCAGCGCCGGGTATACGTCGCCGCCGGCGAGCTGCTGCGGCACCACGCCCAGCTTGCCCAGCGCCAGGCCGGCGTAGCCGCTGACGCGGAACTTTATCCCCTTGAGATCGGCGACCGTCTTGATTTCCTTGCGAAACCAGCCGCCCATCTGGCAGCCCGTGTTGCCTGCGGGAAACTGCATCACGTTGTAGCCCTTGTAGAACTCGCGCATCAGCTCGAGACCGCCGCCGTGATACATCCACGCATTCTGCTGGCGCGAATTCGGGCCGAACGGGACAGCGCAGGATAAGGCAAACGTGGGGTCCTTGCCGAAATAGTAATAGGTCGCGGTATGCCCGCATTCCACGGTGCCGTTCTGCACCGCATCCAGGACCTGCAGCCCGCCTACGATCTCGCCGGCAGCGAATACCTTGATGGTGAATTTGCCGCCGGTCGCCGCCGAGACGCGCTTGGCGACCTGTTCCGCGCCGCCGTACAGCGTGTCCAAGCTCTTCGGCCAGCTTGTAGCCATGCGCCACGATATGGTCGGCAGTCCGGCGGCGGGTGCCTGCGCATTGACGATGCTCGGCGCGGCGGCCGCGCCTGCGGCCAAACCGAGGCCGGCTTTTTTCAGAAAGGAACGACGTTCCACAGTGATCTCCTCATTTGGTTGAATCGGATTGCATATTGTGAACCGATGCCACCGTTAGGCAGGTCGCGCCGGAGCAGCAACCCGGCTATTCTGCCCGATAACCCGGCAAACGGCTATATCCTTGCCCGGGCACGCTCGAACTCCGCCTGGTTGGGCCAGTCCGGATCGCGTTCGAGCGCGGACGCGGTCTGCGGCGACCTGTTATGGAATGCAGGCCCTATGCAAGCATGCGTCGAACGGTTTGGCGATTTCGCGTGCCAGGTTGCATAATGCTTGCCATCGCAAACCGAAACGGGGAGTCAGCATGGGACGCAAGGCGAAAGCAGTCATATGCCGCCAGAACAATGTGCCGGTGGTGGTGGAGCAGATCGAAGTCGAATCGCCGCACCGCGGCGAGGTGATGGTCAAGCTGGGCGCCTGCGGCGTGTGCCATAGCGATTTGTCGGCGGTCAACGGCACCATCGGCATGCCGTTGCCGCTGATCCTCGGCCATGAAGGCGCGGGCACCGTGGTCGAAGTCGGCGAAGGCGTGACCGAGCTCGCGGTCGGCGATACGGTGATCAGCTCTTTCGTCAACATGTGCGGCAAATGCCGCTACTGCGTTACCGGCCGCCCGCATTTGTGCGACGTAGGCGCCAAGGCGATCATCTCCCTGCCCGACGGCAGCCTGCGCACGCGCGACGCCCAGGGCAAGCCGCTGAATATCTTTTCCGCCTGCGGGGTGATGGCCGAATATGCCACGATGCACGTGGACAACGTGGTGAAAATCGCGCCCGGCATGCCGCTCCCGCAGGCGGCGCTGATCAGTTGTGGCGTGATGACCGGGGTCGGCGCGGTGTTCAACACGGCCAAGGTGGAGCCGGGTTCGAGCGTGCTGGTGATCGGTGCCGGCGGCGTGGGGCTGAACGTGATCCAGGGCTGCGCCATCGCCGGTGCCGGCATCATCGTCGCGGTGGACATGGCCGAGCACAAGCTCGAGTTGGCGAAACAGTTCGGCGCCACGCATACGCTCAACGCGGGCCGCGAAGAGAACCTGGTCAAGGCGGTGAAAAAGCTCACCGGCGGCGGGGCGGACTACAGCTTCGAGTGCATCGGCCTGGGCAAGATGGTGGAGCAAGCCTTCCGCGCCTTGCGCAAGGGCGGCACCGCCCTGGTGGTGGGCGTGGCGCGCGGCGACGACAACACTTCGCTGAAGACGGCCTCGATCACCTTCGAGGAAAAAACGCTGACCGGCAGCTACTACGGCTCGGCGCGTCCGCGCGAGGACTTCCCGCGGCTGATCGCACTGTACCAGGCGAAGAAACTCAAGCTGGACGAACTCATCACCCGCACCTACCGCATCGAAGAAGCGGCGCAGGCGTTTGCCGACCTGGAGGCCGGCCGCAACGCGCGCGGCGTGATCGTGTTTTAGCCTATTGCCTGCAGCAGCAATGCGCTCGCGCACTTCTTGAGTTCGACCTTTGAAAGATGACGTGATGCGCCAGTTTGTGCTGCGGTACCACCAGGTGTTTGCGCTGGGATTGGCGCTGTTCATGCTTGTGCCAGCGGCGCCGGCCGAGGAACTGCGAACGCTGCCGTCTGCACAGCGCGCAGTTGCGCCCGGCATAGAGTCGACAAACGCGTACTTTCAGGCCACCTATATCTGGCAAAGCCACGCGCCCATGCGCGCGCTCTACACGGGCCCTAACAGCCTTTCGCCCAATCATGAAAAAGGCTATTCGCTCAGCGCGACGGCCTACTTCGGATTGCGGCCTTGGTCGGGCGCAGAACTCTACTTCAATCCCGAACTCATCCAGGCTGTTTCGCTCTCCAACCTGACTGGCCTGGGCGGACTAAGCAACGGGGAGAACCAGAAGACTGCGGGACCGACCCCGACTATTTACCGGGCTCGGTTGTATGCGCGCCAGACCTGGAGTTTGGGTGGCGGCACGGATCGCGTCGAATCCTCGGCCAACCAGTTGGGCGGTCCGGTCGACAAACGGCGCCTGGTGTTGACCGCCGGCAATCTGTCGGTCATCGATTTGTTCGACGCCAATTCTTACTCCCACGATCCGCGGACCCAGTTCCTGAACTGGGCGCAAATGACCCACGGTGCTTTCGACTTTGCGGCCGATGCGCGCGGCTACAGCTGGGGAGCGGCCCTCGAGTACTACCGCGATGACTGGGCGATTCGGTTTGGGCGCTTCCTCCAACCGTTTCAGTCGAACGGGCTGCAGCTCGATTACCGCATCGCCGGGCATCACGGCGACCAGGTCGAACTCGAGCACGCGCATGAGATCCTGGGACAGCCGGGCAAGATCCGCCTGCTCGGATTCCGCAATGTTGCGCGCATGGGCGGCTTCCGCGATGCGCTCGATTTCGCCGCCGTGAACGGCGGCACCCCCGACGTAGCCAAGGTGCGCAAAGACCAGGTCAAGTATGGATTCGGCGTCGACCTGGAGCAGAAGCTGAATGACGACGTCGGTTTGCTCGCCCGCGCGAGCTGGAACAACGGCGCCGTCGAAACCTACGCCTTTACCGAGATCGAGCGCTCCGTGACCGGTGGAGTCAACGTCAAAGGATCCAGATGGGGGCGGCCCGACGACAACGTGTTCCTGGGGGTGATCCGGAACGGTCTGTCGGCTGCGCATCGCGATTACCTCGCGTCCGGCGGACTGGGGTTTTTCATCGGGGACGGACGAATCGACTACCGGCCGGAGGCGATATTCGAGGCTGCCTATGTCGCCAAGGCATTCAAAGGCGCGTGGGTGACGCTCGATTTCCAGCGCATCAGAAACCCGGCCTACAACGCCGACCGCGGGCCGGTCACTATCGCCGGAGCGCGATTGCACTTCGAGTACTGAGGCAGGCCGTACGCGGATGGACGCAGGCCGCGGCTCAGGTGTAGTAGGCGAGCAGGAACATCGCCGCGATGATGGCCACCA
>DAIRFM010000149.1:0-5134 GCA_036795025.1 Burkholderiales bacterium
CGTACAAGATCGGGCGCTGTCCTTTATAATCCGACGCACATGCGCATCCTGCTCAGCAACGACGACGGTTATTTCTCCCCTGGACTGGCCCGTCTCGCCGAAGTCCTTGCCAGCGTGGCCGAAATCACGGTGGTGGCACCGGAGCGCGACCGCAGCGGCGCCTCCAACTCGCTCACCCTGGACCGGCCGCTCTCGGTCAAGCGCGCGGCCAACGGTTTCCTGTTCGTCAACGGCACGCCGACCGACTGCGTGCACCTGGCTGTCACGGGCCTGCTCGATCATCTGCCCGACATGGTGGTGTCGGGCATCAACCTCGGCGCCAATATGGGCGACGACACCATTTATTCCGGCACGGTCGCCGCGGCCACCGAGGGCTACCTGCTCGGCGTTCCGTCGCTCGCGGTATCGCTGGCGAGCAAGGCCGGCAGCCATTTCGGCACCGCCGCGCGGGTGACGCTGGAAATGGTCGAGCGCCTGCGGCGCGCCCCCATGTCCGGACCGGTGCTGCTCAACCTCAATGTTCCCGATCTGGCTTATGACGAGTTGCGCGGACTCGAGATCACGCGCCTGGGCAAGCGCCACAAGGCTGAACCGGTGATCAAGGAAGTCAGCCCGCGCAAGGAAACCGTCTATTGGGTCGGGCCCGCCGGCGGCGCGCAGGACGCGGGCGAGGGCACCGATTTCTACGCCGTGGCGGCGCAGCGCGTGTCGGTGACGCCGTTGCAGGTCGACCTCACGCACGCGAACCAGATCCCGCTGCTGCGCGATTGGTTGATGAAGCAATGAACCGCCGCAGCCAGCCGCAGACGCAAGGCATCGGCATGACCTCGCAGCGCACGCGTGCGCGCATGGTCGAGCGCCTGCGCAAGGAAGGGATCACAGACGAGACCGTGCTCGCGGCCCTGGGTACCGTGCCGCGCCACTTGTTTGTCGAGGAGGCATTGGCAAGTCGCGCGTACGATGATGATGCGCTGCCGATCGGCTTTTCGCAGACTATCTCCCAGCCCTATGTCGTCGCGCTGATGATCCAGGCGCTGCGCGCCGGGCGCGAACTGGGCAAGGTGCTGGAGGTTGGCACCGGTTGCGGCTACCAGGCGGCGGTGCTGGCGCAGGTGGCGACCGAAGTGTATTCGATCGAGCGCATCGCGCCGCTGCTGGCGAAGGCGCGCGCCAACCTGCGCGAGTTGCGCCTGCCCAATCTGCGCCTGAAACATGGCGACGGCAACCTGGGCCTGCCCGAAGCCGCGCCTTTCGATTCCATTATCCTCGCCGCCGCCAGCGCGCGCCTGCCGCAGGCCCTTTTGCAGCAACTCGCGCCGGGTGGCAGAATGATTCTGCCGTTCGGTAGTTCCGAACAGGTGTTGCGGCTGGTGGAGCGCACGCGGTCCGGCTACAGCGAAACCACGCTGGATGCCGTCCGTTTCGTGCCCATGCTGATGGGGGTGGAGTGAAGAGCGCATCGGCCCTGCTGTGCGCTGCGGTCGCAGCGGCGTTGACGCTCGCCGGTTGCTCCAGCCGGCCGGTGCGGGCGCCGGTGACCGAGCGCGCCCCGCCGGCCGTAGACCAGCCGGCTGCGCCGGCCGCAGACCAGCCGGCTGCGCCGCCAGTGGCCGATACGCGCCCCGAGACTTACACCGTCAAACGCGGCGACACGCTGTTCAGCATCGCGCTCGACCACGGGCTCGATTACAAGGAGCTCGCCGCCTGGAACAACCTGGATAACGCGAGCCGCATCCGTCCCGGCCAGCAGTTGCGTCTGAAGCCGCCGGCAGGCGTGCAGGAAGCGCCGGTGACGGTGAATCCGGTGACTTCATCGGGGCGGGTCGAGACGCGCCCGCTTGGCGCGCAGGGGCCGGTGAGAGCGGAACCCGCCGCGCGCCCGTCGGGCGCCGAGGAGCCGGTCAAGTCCGAACCCCTGGCGCGCAAGCTCCCGTACTCGCCTGAGAACGTGGCGCTGCTGCAACGCGGTGAAGCGCAGGCGAAGCCGCCACCTGGCCCTGCTGAGCTGGCGCCTGCGCCTGCAGCTGCGCCGAGGCAGGAGCCTGCGGGCAAGACCGATGCCGATATCGACGACGAGGACAAGGTCGAATGGGGCTGGCCGGCGCATGGCAGGATCCTTGCCGGGTTTTCCGAGGCGAGCAACAAAGGTCTGGACATCGCCGGCAAGCTAGGCGACCCGGTGATCGCCTCTGCCCCGGGGCGCGTAGTCTACAGCGGCAGCGGTCTGCGCGGCTACGGCAAGCTCGTGATCATCAAGCACAACAAGACCTATCTGTCGGCCTATGCCCATAACAAGGACATTTTGGTGAAGGAGGGGCAGAGCGTGGTCAGGGGCCAGAAGATCGCGGAGATCGGCAACACCGACACCGATGTACCCAGGCTGCATTTCGAGATCCGCAAGCTCGGCAAGCCGGTCGACCCGGCCAAGTACCTGCCGCCGTCGTGACCCAGCAATCCTCCCCCCCGGACGAGGAAATCGAGGGTGAGGCAGCGGCCGCGCCCTCGGCCGAGGCGCAGTCCGAGCCGGCCGATGCGGAAACTGAATTCCTCTCCGACGCCACCCAGATCTACCTGCACGAGATCGGGCTCAATCCGCTGCTCTCGTCCGAGGAGGAGTTGCATTATGCGCGTCGCGCCGTCCATGGAGATTTCACCGCGCGGCAGAAAATGATCGAGCGCAATCTGCGCCTGGTGGTGAACATCGCCAAGCATTATCTCAACCGCAGCGTGCCGCTGCTGGACCTGGTGGAGGAGGGCAATCTGGGACTGATGCACGCGCTGGACAAATTCGATCCGGAGCGCGGCTTCCGCTTCTCCACCTACGCCACCTGGTGGATACGCCAGAACATCGAGCGCGCCATCATGAACCAGTCGCGCACGATCCGGCTGCCGGTGCATGTGATCAAGGAACTGAATCTGGTGCTGCGCGCCAAGCGCCACCTGGAGGCGCATGGGGAACGGGAAGCGAGCATCGACGACATTGCGCACCTGCTGGGCAAGCCGGCGGAGGAGATACGCAGCGTGCTCGCGCACAACGAACACACGGCTTCGCTCGACGCGCCGCTGGACGTCGATCCGCTGCTGTCGATCGGCGAATCCATCTCCGACGAGCAGACCGTGAATCCCGAGGCCGGGTTGCAGACCCAGGAGATCGAGTCGCTGGTGAAGCAATGGCTGGAACAGTTGAACGATAAACAGCGCCGCGTAATCGAGCGCCGCTTCGGCCTGAACAGCCAGGAAGTGTGCACGCTGGAGGAGCTGGCCGGGGATCTCGGCCTGACGCGCGAGCGCGTCAGGCAAATCCAGCTCGAGGCGCTGGGGCAGCTGCGCCGCATCCTGCGCCGGCGCGGGCTGGCGAAGGACGTGCTGTTGTAGCGGGGTGCGGCAAGCGGCTGTTCGGACGCCGCGCGGATATCAGGATTCTTGCGTCAGCGTCTCCGGCGGTTTGCGCTTGAGCATCGAGGTGTCGCCGTCCGCGCCCATCTCCTGAGCGAACTGGATATTCTTGCTTGCTTCCTCGAGGTACAGGTTCTGCCCGCCGAAATGCTGCTGCGCGTAGGTGTAGCAGCCGCCCAAGTCGACCTCGAGCCGCTTGGTTGCGCCTCGGAAAAAACCGGGCGTCTTAATAACCAGGTCCTCGCCCGAGGTAAACACCACCTGCTCTGTGCCCTCCGGCGTGCGCTTGATTGCGAGGCCGCCGGCGACGAACTCCGGATACAGCCGGTCGCGGCATTTCTCCAGATAGCAGCGGTCGGCCATCTGGGCGATGATATCGGCCGAACCTAGCATGCTGCCAAGCAGTTTGTAGATCGGCGAGGGCACGTTGATTTTCGCCACGGGCATCTCGTATCCGGTGAAGTGGATCAACTCGGCGGCGATATCGGCCATTTCCCCCATCCCGATTTTCGGCAGGTAGTCTTTGATAAAATGCGATCCGCGCGAAACATGGGTGAGGGTGTACTCGGCGCCGTTCTTGTGCCGGTGGTCTTGGAGCTTGCGCACGTAGCCGACATCGTGGAACAGGGCTGTGATCACGCCCAGACGGAACAGGGAATCGCCGAACGGCTGGGTGCCGATGCGGGTGCGTTCGTAGCCGTCGATCAGGCGCGCCATGGCGAGCGTCACGTCCAGGACATGCTGAACGTCATGATAGGCGGTGTCGCACGGGTGATACCCCGGGAATTCGCCCCGGTAGAGCCGGGTCAGGTCGCGGAAGGCGTGGTCGAGTTGCCGCGTGGGCGCGGCCGGATAGAGCTCGAGATAGATGCGGTCTATCTCGTCGTTGACGACCTGCGGATCGGTGGTGTTGAACCGCGCGCTGACGTCGTAATCGTTACCGCGATAACTCATTCTTGCCTCCACATCCCCTGTACGCTGATGATGCCGGATCGAGGATGAGACCGGCGCCCGCCCCTTACTGCAGGCATCCACGGCCCCGCATTATACAAATGCCTGACGCTTTGCCGCAATTTATCACAATTTTTCACAATCTCCGTTCCCGGCCGGATGATACAAATATATCGAACCGATAGAGCCTGGACGGCCTCATGTTTTGAGGGAGAACGGGTTGAAGTCGGTATTGCGGTCGTAGTAGTCCTCGTGCTCCGCCCGCTTGAGCGCGTTCACCACCTTGTAGGTGACCGGGGTGAATACGACTTCGACGCCGACCTTGATCAGGAACTGCGACAGCATCACCAGGGGCAGCTTGTCGTCGGGGATGACGCCGGCGCCATAGAAAGCGAGCGGATAGAACAGCGCCGAGTCCACCGCCTCGCCGAAAATGGTCGAGCCTATGGTGCGGGTCCACAGCCATTTGCCCGCGGTGATGATTTTCATCTTCGCCAGCACGTAGGAGTTGACGAATTCGCCGCAGAAGTAGGCGCACATGGAGGCAAGGACAATGCGCCAGGCCGAGCCGAAGGCGATCTCGTAGGCCGCCTGGTTGTTCCAGAACGGCGCCGGCGGCAGCGCCACCACCACCGCCGCCATGAACGAAGCGAAGCCGAGGCCGGTGAACCCGGCCCAGATCACCTTGCGCGCACGCGCGTAGCCGTAGACTTCGGTGAGGATGTCGCCGAACACATACGATATGGGGAAGAACAGCACGCCGGCGCCGAAGGTGACCACGCCCAAA
>DAIRFM010000150.1:0-5114 GCA_036795025.1 Burkholderiales bacterium
CGATGACGTGCGAAAAGTCGGCGATGCGCACGCCCTCGAGCGCAGCAACCATCGCCTAAGGCCTCACGCCGAAGGCGGTCGGGCCCGGCGTGCGCAGCGGCGCCGCGAGATCGGCGAATTCGCACAACAGCCGCCGCGTGTCGCGCGGATCGATAATCTCCTCGACGATGAAGGACTCGGCGCTGCGAAAGGGCGAAGTGAGCGCCCTGAGGCGCGTCTCGATCTCGGCCATTCGCGCCGCCGGATCGGCTGCAGCCTCGATGTCCGCCTTATAAGCGGCTTCCAGGCCGCCTGCAATCGGCAGCGAACCCCACTCGCCCGAAGGCCAGACGTAGCGCACGTTGTAGCGCCCCGAGTTCTGGTGCGCTGCGCCGGCAACGCCGAATACCTTGCGCACGATGATCGAACACCAGGGCACGCTCGCCTGGCACACCGCGGCCATGGCGCGCACACCGTAGCGTATGGTCGCGCTGCGTTCGGCCTCCAGACCGATGATAAAGCCCGGGATGTCCACCAGGTGGACCACCGGCAGATGGAAGGTCTCGGCCAGATCGACGAACCGGGTAACCTTCTCCGACGCCTGGGCCGTCCACGCGCCTCCATAAAAATACGGATCGCTCGCCAGAAGCGCGACCGGCCAGCCGTTCAGGCGCGCGAAGCCGGTGATCACCGAGCGCCCCCACAATTTGCCGATCTCGAAAAACGAGCCGCGATCGACGAGCGACTCGACGATGCTGCGCATTTTATAAACCTTGCGCGGATCCCTGGGCACGGCCTCTATCAACCAGGGATCGCTGCGTTCCGGGTCATCCTCGCACGCCGCCCGCGGCGGCAGTTCATGGACCGAGCTTGGCAGATACGCGAGGAAGCGCCGCGCACGCGCGAAGGCGTCGGCTTCGCTCGCTGCCTCGTCGTCCACGGCGCCATTGCGGGTGTGGATGGCGCTGCCGCCGAGCTCGTTTTTTTCGTAACTCTTCTCCACCCGCGCCACTACCGGCGGGCCGGCGACGAACAACTGCGACGTGTCTTTCACCATGACCGAGTAGTGGCTCGCCGCCACGCGCGCCGAGCCCAGCCCGGCGACCGAACCCAGGGCGAGGGAAACCACGGGCACTACCGACATGTTTTTCACCACCTGGTCCCAGATCGCGACCGTGGGGATCTGGGTCCTGCCGTCCTGCTCGATATTCTTCACCGAGCCGCCACCGCCGGTGCCGTCGACCAGGCGCACCATGGGCAGGCGCAGTTCGTACGCCATCATCTCGGCGCGCTCCAGCTTCTCGCGCAGGCCGCCGTCGTTGGCGCCGCCGCGCACGGTGAAATCGTCGCCGGTGATCACCACGGGCCGGCCGTCTATCCTGCCGCGGCCCATGACCAGGTTGGTCGGCACCATGTCGATGAGCTCGCCTGCCTGGTCGTAGCGCGCCTTGCCGGTGATGGCGCCGATCTCGTGGAACGAGCCCTCGTCGAGTATGCCGGCGACGCGCTCGCGCACCGTCAGCTTGCCGCCGTCGTGATGGCGCTTGATCTTGTCCGCCCCGCCCATTCTGCGCCCGAGCTCCTCGCGCTTGCGCAGTTCGTCTATCTCCGGTTGCCAGGTCACGATATCCTCTTGCAGTGGTGATGGGTGCTCGCGCTCAAGTCTACCAGCAACAGAGCGCTTGCCGCCGCAGACATAACGCGGTACCGTGGCGCCGGAAAAACCCGCGCACAAAGGACACGACATGCAGCAGAGCATTCGCCTCGATGGCAAGACCGCGCTGGTCACTGGCGCATCCAGCGGACTCGGCTGGCGTTTCGCCCAGCTTCTTGCCCAGGCCGGCGCCAAGGTCGCGCTGGCGGCGCGCAGCACCGACAAGCTGGAACAGCTTAAACGGGAAATCGAGCAGACCGGCGGCAAGGCCTGCGCCGTGAGGATGGATGTAACCGACGTGGCGAGCGTGCGCGCCGCGGTGGCCGCCGCCGAGTCGGACCTGGGGGGCATCGACATCCTGGTCAACAACTCCGGCGTCAGCAAGCAGCAGCGCGCCATCGAGGTCGAGGAGCAGGACTACGACTACGTGACGGACACCAACTGCAAAGGGGCGTTCTTCGTCGCCCAGGCGGTGGGCCGCAGCATGATCGCGCGGAAGTGCTCCGGGCGCATCATCAACATCGCCTCGGTCGCCGGTCTGCGCGTGCTCGCGCAGCTGTCCACATATTGCATGTCCAAGGCCGCGGTGATTCAGATGACCAAGGCGCTGGCGCACGAGTGGGGGCGCTACAACATCAACGTCAACGCCATCTGCCCCGGCTATATCGAAACCGGGATAAACCGCGCCTACTGGGAAACCGACGGCGGCAAGAAGCTCATGAGCATGCTGCCGCGCCGGCGCGTCGGCCAGCCCGAAGACCTGGATGGGCTGGTGCTGCTGCTCGCCTCCGAGCAGTCTCGTTTCATCAACGGCGCCGTCATCGCTGCCGACGACGGCCTCGCCGCGGCTTAGCTACTTCGACGGATACTGTTTTTCGAACTGGTCCGCGGCGGCGCGGTCGAGCTTGCGCAGACTCTGCAAAGCCTCGTCCCTGCGTTCGCGTTGCCCGGTGCTCTGATACGCGGCCGCCAGCGAGTACCAGCCTTGCACGGAGCTCGGGTCATAACGCACGTTTTCGCGATAATTGGAAATCGCGAGTTCCACTTGTCCCTTCTGCAGGTAAATGTCGGCGAGGGCCAGATAAGCCGGCGCAGATTCGGGCCGATAGCGCAGCGCCTGCCGATAGGTCTGGATCGCACCCTCCATCTGACCCAGCGCGCTCTGGCTCCGGCCGAGAGCGAGCCAGGAAGACTCATCTTCCGGACTGATGCGTATCGCCTTCTGCAAGGATTCGATGGCCGCGGCATGCTGCCCCTGCCGGGCTAGCGCGTAACCCTGAAGAAACCACCAATCCATGCGGGTTGGTTCGCGCTCCAGTTGCGCCCGCGCCAGCTTGAGCATGCCGGCCCAGTCCTGCTTTTTCTCCATTTCGGTGATCGCGTTAGCGGTGCGCTCATCGAGATGGCGCGCGAGCGCAGCGATCATCGGCGTCACCGACATCAGGGCGACTTGCGCGCAGGCCGCGCAAAAAACAAGGCAGGCGATGACGCCTACCCGTTTGAGAAACTCAGAGGTCAAGACAGCTCAAACCTTGTTCTGGTACACGTACGCCTGCTGCTTGACGCGGGACTCCTCTTCGCGCTTGAGCGTCTCCAGGTCCTGCTTATGGTCCCACCAGATGGCGCGGCTTTTTCTCTGCTCCGCCTCGAGCTGGGGCCTTTGCTGCTTCAACTCGCGGATGAACTTGGTAAATTCGGATTCGTACATTGCCATGAATTTCCCCTGTCAGAACTGCTCTTCGGTGAGCGCCATCACGCCCGCGGCGCCCCGCACGACGGTATTGCGCAAGCCCGGCGCCTGAGCCAGAACGTGGTCGGCGTAGAAGCGCGCGGTGGCGATCTTCGCCTGGTAGAACGAGGCGTCGCCATCCTTGGCGGCCAGCTTTTTCTGCGCCACCAGCGCGGCGCGCGCCATCTGCCAGCCGCCGCAGACGATGCCCATCAGCTTGAGAAACGGCACCGAACCGGCGTGCACCGCCTTGATGTCCGCAGCGTAAGTAACGACGATCCAGGCGACGCAGTCTTCGACCGCCTTGATGCCGGCGGCCAGGCCGGCGCGGATGGCTGCCATGTCTTCGCCCTGCGCCTGCGCCAGTTCGCCTTCGACCACACGCATCGCCTTGATCACTTCCTTCGCCGTCGCCCCGCCCTCGCGCGCCATCTTGCGCCCCACCAGGTCGTTCGACTGGATCGCGGTGGTGCCCTCGTAAATGGTCGTGATGCGCGCATCGCGCAGGTGCTGCGCCGCGCCGGTTTCTTCGACGTAGCCCATGCCGCCGTGCACCTGAATGCCGGTGGAAGCCACTTCGATGCAGGTCTCGGTGCTCCAGCCCTTCACCACCGGGATCATCATGTCGGCAAAGGCCTGGTGCTTGGCGCGCAGGCCCGGCTCCGGATCGCGATGGGCGATATCCATTGCGGCCGCCACCACGTAGGCGAGAGCGCGCATCGCCTCGGTCTGCGCCTTCATGCTCATCAGCATGCGGCGCACGTCGGGGTGACGGATGATGGGCACGGCCTTGCCGCCGCCCGCCAGATCGCGGCTCTGAATGCGCTCCTTGGCGTAGGACAGCGCCTGCTGGTAGGCGCGGTCGGAAATGGCGATGCCCTCCAGCCCGACGGCGAAGCGCGCCGCGTTCATCATGATGAACATGTACTCGAGGCCGCGGTTTTCCTGGCCGACGAGATAGCCGATCGCGCCTTCCTTTTCGCCGTAGATCAGCACCGCGGTAGGACTCGCGTGGATGCCGAGCTTGTGCTCGATGGAAGCGCAGTGCACGTCGTTTCTCTTGCCCAGGCTGCCGTCGGCATTGACCAGGAACTTGGGCACGATGAAGAGCGAAATGCCTTTCACCCCCTCGGGCGCATCGGGCGTGCGCGCGAGCACCAGGTGGACGATGTTCTCCGCCAGGTCGTGCTCGCCGTAAGTGATGAAAATCTTCTGGCCGTAAATGCGATAGTGCTCGCCCAGTCGTTCATCCGAATGGCGCACTGCCTTCGCCTTCACCAGCGCCAGGTCCGATCCCGCCTGCGACTCGGTCAGGTTCATGGTGCCGGTCCAGGTGCCTTCGACCATTTTTGGCAGATAAGTTTTCTTCAGCGCATCGGCGCCGCGCAACAGCAGCGCCTCGATCGCGCCGCCGGTGAGCAGCGGGCACAGCGAAAACGACAAATTCGCCGCCTTCCACATTTCCATCACCGGCGTCGCCACCAGCTTTGGCAGGCCCTGGCCTCCGAACTCGGGCGGGAACTGCAGCGCATTCCAGCCGCCTTCGACGAATTGCTTGTACGCTTCGATGAAGCCCTTGGGCGTAGTGACGCGGCCGTTGTCCCACTTCGAGCCCTCTTCGTCGCCCGACTGGTTCAGCGGCGCGAGCACTTCGGCGCAGAACTTGCCGCTCTCCTCCAGTATCTGGTCGACCAGCTCTGCGCTCGCGTCCTCGCAGCCGGGAAGCTTCGCCACCTGATCCAGTCCGGCGAG
>DAIRFM010000013.1:0-3075 GCA_036795025.1 Burkholderiales bacterium
GCGGTTGCACGGATAGGCGGGGTCGGGCATCAGGATCTCGTCGCCGGGATTGACCAGCACGCCTGCTGCGATCAAGAGCGCGCCCGAAGCTCCGGCCGTGACCACGATGCGGGAGGCCGGCACCTCCAGGTGATAGCGCTCGCGGTAGTGGCGCGAAATCGCATGGCGCAGCAACGGCATGCCGACCGCCGAGGTGTAATGGATGGGGTGCTGCTTCAAGGCTTCGACGGTTGCGGCGATCACCGGATCGGGCGCGGTGAAATCGGGTTCGCCGATCTGCATCTGGATGATGCGCTTGCCCAGCGCCTCCAATTCCTTGGCGCGGTTCCAGATTTCCATCACCTGGAACGGCTGGATTTCGGTCATTCTGCGAGCGAGCGTCATGCCGCAATTATGACACCGGTCGAGCCTGTCGCTCGAACGGTTATTGCACATTCACCCGGTCATCCAACAGTCAGCCGTTGCGCGAAGCCGCCCGTCAGCGTTAGGCAAGCTCTGATTCAGTCCGTGACACAGTCAGAGCTTCCTCTGACGCGGGGGATTCACCGGGGGGCCGGGTGGGAAGGGAAGGGTCCCACCCCTTCCCCAGGCCCCTCCGTGTTCAGACCAACCTTAGCGTTCCGTCGACCGCAGGACTATAATCCGGCCCTTCGACAGCAGGTTTTACACCCGGGAAAAATCATGGAAGACCAATTGCGCAAGGCCGCCCTCGACTATCACCGGCTGCCTAAGCCGGGCAAGATTTCGGTCACGGCGACCAAGGGGCTGATCAATCAGCGCGACCTCGCCCTGGCTTATACGCCGGGCGTGGCGGCGGCGTGCGAGGAGATCGTGCGCGACCCGGCCGAGGCGCGCAACCTGACCGCGCGCGGCAACCTCGTCGGCGTCATCACCAATGGCACGGCAGTGCTGGGGCTGGGCGCGATCGGCCCGCTTGCATCCAAGCCGGTGATGGAAGGCAAGGCGGTGCTATTCAAGAAGTTCGCCGGCATCGACTGCTTCGACATCGAGGTGAACGAGCTCGACCCGGTCAAGCTGGTCGAGGTGATTGCCGCGCTGGAGCCCACTTTCGGCGGCATCAACCTCGAGGACATCAAGGCGCCGGAGTGCTTTTACGTCGAGCAGATGCTGCGCGAGCGCATGAAGATACCGGTGTTCCACGACGACCAGCACGGCACCTCCATCATCGTCGGCGCGGCGATCCTCAACGGCCTGCGCGTGGTCGGCAAGGACATCGCCAGGGTCAAGCTTGTGGTCTCGGGGGCGGGCGCTGCGGCGCTGGCCTGCCTCGATCTCCTGGTGAGCCTGGGCCTCGCGAAGGAAAACATCTGGGTCTCCGACATCAAGGGCGTGGTGTACGCAGGACGCAAGGAGGAGATGGACCCGAACAAGGCGCGCTACGCGAAGAAGACCGATGCGCGCACCCTGGGCGACATCATCGCCGGCGCCGACGTGTTCCTCGGCCTGTCGGCGGGCAAGGTGCTGAAGCCAGAGATGGTGAAGCAAATGGCGGACAAGCCGCTGATCCTCGCGCTCGCCAATCCGGAGCCGGAAATCCAGCCCGACCTGGCCAAGGCCGCCCGGCCCGACGCGGTCATCGCCACCGGCCGCTCGGACTTTCCGAACCAGGTGAACAACGTCCTCTGCTTCCCCTTCATTTTCCGCGGCGCGCTCGACGTGGGCGCGACCACCATCAACGAGGCGATGAAACTCGCCTGCGTGCATGCCATCGCCGACCTCGCCATGGCCGAGCAATCCGACATCGTCGCCTCCGCCTATGGCGAGAAGAACGTCGCCTTCGGGCCGGAATACCTCATCCCCACACCCTTCGATCCGCGCCTGATCATCAAGATCGCGCCGGCGGTGGCCAAGGCGGCAATGGACTCGGGCGTAGCCACGCGCCCGATCGCCGACTTCGACCTGTATGTGCAACAACTGAGCGAATTCGTCTATCACTCGGGCCTGCTGATGAAGCCGGTGTTCTCCGCGGCCAAGGTGGCGCAGAAAAACCGCATCGTGCTGGCCGAGGGCGAGGACGAGCGTATCCTGCGCGCCACCCAGGTGATCGTGGACGAGCGGCTGGCGCGGCCCATCCTGATCGGCCGGCCGGCAGTGATCGAGCGGCGCCTGGAGCGCTTCGGCCTGCGCATCAAGCCCGGCGCGGATTTCGATCTCGTCAATCCGGAGAAAGACCCGCGCTACCGCGAGTATTGGGAGGAATACCACCGGCTCACCGAGCGCCGCGGCGTGTCGCAGCATTATGCCCAGATCGAGATGCGCCGGCGGCTCACGCTCATCGGCGCCATGATGATGCACCGCGGCGCGGCCGACGGCATGCTCTGCGGCACCTTCGGCACACATGCCCTGCATCTGCACTATGTCGACCAGGTGATCGGCCTGCGGCCGGGGGTGAAGAACTACTATGCGATGAACGTGCTCCTGCTGCCCAAGCGCACGGTGTTCATCTGCGACACCTACGTCAATTTCGATCCCGCGGCGGAGCAGGTGGCCGAGATGGCGGTGCTCGCGGCGGAGGAAATACGCCGCTTCGGCATCACGCCCAAGGCGGCGCTGCTGTCGCATTCGAGCTTCGGCACCAGCGACCGGCCCACCGCGGTGAAAATGCGCCAGGCGCTGGCGCTGATCCAGGCGCGTGCGCCCGAACTCGAGATCGACGGCGAGATGCATGGCGATGCGGCGCTCTCCGACGAGGTGCGCCGCGCCGCGTTCCCGCACTCGCGCCTGAAGGGCGAAGCGAATCTGCTGCTCATGCCCACGGTGGACGCGGCCAACATCGCCTTCAACCTGCTCAAGACCGCGGCCGGCGACGGCATTTCCCTCGGCCCCGTCCTGCTCGGTTCGGCCAAGCCCGTGCACATCCTCACGCCATCGGCCACGGTGCGGCGCATTGTCAACATGGCGGCGCTGACGGTGGTGGACGCAAACGCGGCGCGCAGCCAACTGCAACTCACGCTCTAGGGCCTGTTTACATTCAGCACATGAGCGCGACGGGGGGTTGCAGGAGCCAGCTTGCTGGCGCAGGCATGGGGATGGAACAGACAAAACCAAAAGCAG
>DAIRFM010000013.1:3175-13369 GCA_036795025.1 Burkholderiales bacterium
AGGAGCCAGCTTGCTGGCGCAGGCATGGGGATGGAACAGACAAAACCAAAAGCAGGCTTGATTCTCACCGGCGGCGGCGCGCGCGCGGCCTACCAGGTGGGCGTGCTCAAGGCGATCCGCGATCTGCTGCCCGACCAGGCGAAGAATCCTTTTCCCATCCTGTGCGGCACTTCGGCGGGCGCCATCAACGCTGCGGTGCTCGCGATCCACGCCGACCATTTCCGCCACGGCGTGGGCTACCTGCTGGAGGTGTGGGAAAACTTTCACGTGGAGCGCGTCTACCGCGCCGATCCCTGGTCCATGCTCAAGACCAGCGCCCGCTGGTTCGCCTCGATGCTGTGGATCAAACGCAACAGCCCGGCGTCGCTGTTCGACAACACGCCGATACGCGAGACGCTGGAGAAGACCCTCGATTTCGGGCGCATCCAGGAAAACATCGACACGGGCGCGCTCTATGCGGTGTCGGTCACCGCTTCGGGCTATTCTTCGGGGGAGAACGTTACTTTCTACCAGGGTGGCCCGGGGCTGGAAGCCTGGGAGCGCACCCAGCGGGTGGGCGCGGCGACCACGCTCAACGTCGATTACCTCATGGCTTCCTCGGCGTTGCCCTTCCTTTTTCCCGCGGTGAAGCTCAATCGCGAATACTTCGGCGACGGCTCGATCCGGCAGATTGCGCCGATCAGCCCGGCGCTGCATCTGGGCGCCGACCGCGTGCTGGTGATCGGCACCGGGCGAGCGCAGACCGAGGCGGCGCGGGTGCGCTCCAGCCTCTATCCTTCGATTGCGCAGATCGCCGGCCACGCGCTGAACAGCATTTTCCTCGATGGTCTGGCGGTGGACCTGGAGCGGTTGCAGCGCATCAACCGCACGGTCAGCCTGATTCCGGAGGACAAGCGGCTCGAGGCCGGGGTGCACCTGCGCCCGATCAAGGTGCTGATGATCTCGCCCAGCGAGTCGATCGAGCGCATCGCCGGCCGGCACGTGCAGGAGCTGCCGCGGATGCTGAAATTCGTGCTGGGCGGCATCGGCGCGATGAACCGCAGCGGCTCCAACCTGGCGAGCTACCTGCTGTTCGAGGAGACCTATTGCCGAGCCCTCATCGATCTGGGCTATCGGGACACCTTCGCCCAGCGCGATGCGGTGCTCGAGTTTCTGGGCGTCGGTCAATGAATTTGGATTAAACTCGTAATCTTCCATCGCGTACCGAGGTGTCGCCATGTCCGACCCGCTGCCGGATCCGTTCGAGTTCATGAAAAAGCTGTGGAACCCCATGGGATTGCCCATGCCGGGGATGGTCGCGCCCACGCTCGACATAGACGCCGTTGAAAAAAAGATCGCCGACCTGAAATCGGTGGAGAACTGGCTCAATCTCAATCTCAACATGCTGCGCCTGTCGATCCAGGGGCTGGAGATGCAGAAGAACACACTGGCCGCGATGAGGGCGATGCAGCTCGGGCCGGGGGACGCAGGCTCTCAGTCGGCCAAAAATCCCTTCCCCGATCCTACCGCCTGGTTGACCATGATGCAGGCGGCGGCCGCGAGCGCCGCTGCCGCCAAGCCAGCCGAGGCGAAGCCCGCGGATGCGGCGTCGACCAAGGCCAAGCCAAAATAGTCGGAACGGACCCGGCCCGAAGGTCTGTTTCGATCGCGGCGGATTTTTTGTTGTAACATAACGGTCCGTTCGCGTTCGGCCGGAGTGACCTTTTCGCAACCCATCCGTGAATTTCCGTGGTTCAATCTTTTTGTTGGGAACAGAACATGTCAAAAGCGATCCGATTGCATAAACAAGGCGGCCCCGAAGTCATGGTGTGGGAGGACGTCGAGGTAGGCGAGCCCGGACCGGGCCAGGCGCGCGTGCGCCATAATGTCTGCGGCCTGAATTACATCGACGTTTATCACCGCTCCGGCCTGTACCCGCTGCCGATGCCAAGCGGCATCGGCATGGAAGCAGCCGGCGTGGTCGAGGCAGTGGGGCGGGGGGTGACCAATGTCAAGAAGGGCGACCGCGTGGCCTATGCCTCCGGGCCGGTTGGCGCCTATGCGGAAGTGCGCCTTATGGCCGCCGACCGCATGGTGAATCTGCCGGATGGGATTTCCTTCGAGCAGGGCGCGGCGATGATGCTGCAGGGCATGACCGCGCAGTATCTGCTCAAGCGCACCTACAAAGTCCAGCCCGGTGACACCATCCTCATCCACGCGGCAGCGGGAGGCGTAGGCCTGATTGCCTGCCAGTGGGCCAAGGCGCTGGGCGCGACAGTGATCGGCACCGTCGGCTCGGACGAGAAGGCGGCGCTCGCGAAGTCGCACGGCTGCGACCATGCCATCGTCTACACGCGCGAGAATTTCACCCAGCGGGTGAAGGAGATCACCGGCGGCGCTCTTCTGCCGGTGGTGTACGACTCGATCGGCAAGGATACGTTCGTCGGGTCCCTGGACTGCCTGCGCCCGATGGGCATGATGGTGAGCTTCGGCAACGCCTCCGGTCCGACCCCGCCCTTCGACTCGAGCATGCTCGCCTCGCGCGGCTCGCTGTTTTTCACGCGGCCGAGCCTGGTGCATTACACGGCCAAGCGCGACGACCTGGTGGCTTCGGCCAAGGACCTGTTCGACATCGTCCTGTCGGGCAAGGTGAAAATCGAGGTGCGGCAGCGCTACGCGCTCAAGGACGCAGTGCAGGCGCACCGCGATCTGGAAGCGCGCAAGACCACCGGATCGACCTTGCTCGTTCCTTGATCGCGAGCGGCGGGAAACAAATCCGTCCTCCGATCTCCCTCGGGGGGCGGCGAGGATAATAAACAAGTGCAAACATCAGGAGATGACGCATGATTTTCGAATTGCGCCAGTACCGGCTGAAACCCGGCCAGCGCGAGCGCTGGGTCAAATGGATGGAGGAAAAAATCATTCCCTACCAGGTGGCGCTGGGGGTGGTGGTGGTGGGCAGTTTCGTCGCCGAGGAAGACCCGGACATCTACATCTGGATCCGCCGTTTCGACAGCGAACA
This sequence comes from Burkholderiales bacterium, assembly GCA_036795025.1. Classification (GTDB taxonomy): domain Bacteria; phylum Pseudomonadota; class Gammaproteobacteria; order Burkholderiales; family SG8-39; genus 2-12-FULL-64-23. Next base: position 6,177 of record DAIRFM010000013.1, read on the forward strand.
GGAGCGAGCGCGCCTGTATGCCGAGATGTACGAGAGCCCGACCTGGCTGAATGAAATAAAGCCGGTCAACGACGGCATGATCATCCGCGAAAAAATCCAGGTGACGCGCCTGCTGGCGACGCCGAAATCGGTGATTCATTAGCAACCCGCGCGTGCATTGCGGATTGACTTTGTCATGATGCTATGGAATTCTTTTAACCAGTCCGTTACATCCAGCAGCCGGCGTTCCTGCCGGCGGACTCTTAGTCGTGTGTTAAATTAAAGAGGAGAAGACAGATGAAGCTCAAATACCTGGCCGCGGCTTTCGCCTTGGCCATTGCCGCCAGCGGCGGCGCACTCGCGCAGACCAAACTCAAGTTCGCGCACGTCTACGAGACGTCCGAGCCCTACCATACGGCGGCGCTGTGGGCGGCGGCGGAGATCGCCAAACGCACCAATAACCGCTACACCGTCGAGGTGTTCCCGGCGTCGCAACTGGGGAAGGAAAGCGACATCAATCAGGGCCTCACCCTGGGCACGGTTGACATGATTTTAACCGGCCAGCTGTTCGCCGGCCGCAACTATGGCCCGATCTCCATCGGCGGCGCGCCCTTCATCTTCCGCGACTTCAATCACTGGAAGAAGTACTCGACCTCCAAGCTGTTCGACGAGCTGTCCGACGGCTACCAGAAGGCGAGCGGCGGCAGCAAGGTGGTGGCGATCACCTATTACGGCGAGCGTCACGTCACCGCCAACAAGGCGATCAACAAGCCCGAGGACATGAAGGGGCTGAAGATCCGCGTGCCGGACGCGCCGCTGTACACCATGTTCCCACGCGCGGTCGGCGCCAATCCGACGCCGATCGCCTTTGCCGAGGTGTATCTCGCGCTGCAGAACAAGACGGTCGATGCGCAGGAGAACCCGCTGCCCACCATTGAAGCCAAGAAATTCTACGAGGTGCAGACGCACATCATGCTAACTGGACATATCACCGAAGCGCTGCTGACCATCATCGGCGCGCCGCTGTGGGCAAAGCTGTCCGACGCCGACAAGAAGATCTTCACCGAGGTGTACCGCGAGGCGGCGGCGCGCGCCACCGCCGAAATCGTCGAGGCGGAGAAGAAACTGGCGGTCGATTTCGCCAAGCGCGGCAAGACGGTAGTCAAAGTCGACCGCAAGCCGTTCATCGCCGCAGTGCAGAAGTATTACAAGGAAGGCAAGCAGCCTGACGGCAATGCGCTGCCGTGGCCCAAAGACGTCTACGACAAGCTGCAGGCGATCAAGTGACCCGCGCCTAGCGCGGTCTTTCCGGCTCGAAGCCGGGATGCGGAAAACAAAGCGCCACGGCTTATGCCGTGGCGCTTTGTTTTCCGCGCCAGCGATGTCGCCGCCGTGAGCGCTCGCGCCATTCGGGCCGCGCGGGTTTTCGGGCTACAATTGGATTATGTCATCTGACGCAAGCGACCTGCGGGATACGAATGACCTCGCCACCGAAGCCTGGCTGCGCCAGCGCTTCGCCGACGGCCGCGCAGTGACGCCGATTGCCACAGGGGATGGTCATCTGTGGCGTCAGACCGAGGAACTGCGGCCGGCGGCGGTGCTGGTGCCGGTGGTCAGGCGCGACGCAGGGCTCACTATCCTGTTTACCCAGCGTACCGACCACCTGTACGACCACGCCGGCCAGATCAGTTTTCCCGGAGGCCGCACCGAAGCGCATGATGAATCCCCCGCAGCGACAGCCTTGCGCGAAACGTTCGAGGAAATCGGCCTGCCGCAGTCGCGGGTGGAGGTGCTCGGTTTGTTGCCCGAGTACACCACGGTCACCGGCTACCACGTCACCCCGGTGGTCGGATTGGTGAGTCCGCCGCTGGCGCTTAGCCTGGACGCATTCGAGGTGGCGGAGGCATTCGAGGTGCCGTTGACGTTTTTTCTCGATCCCGGCAACCATCAGCGCAATACCCTGCAGTATCAGGGCCGCACCCGGCACTACTACGCGATGCCCTACGAACAACGCTATATCTGGGGCGCCACGGCGGGAATGCTGATGAACTTCTACGCGTTCCTGACCGCAGCGTAACCCGGCAATCGTTTGCCGATGCCTGATGTGTGCCTGGTCATGCGATTGAACCGGCGGAGTGCGTATAATATCTCGGTGGCTGTCCCGCGCCGTCGCCTAAGAGTCCCGCTTCCCCAATGAGTCTCATCTCGCTGATCATCGCGCTGCTGCTCGAGCAATGGCGGCCGCTCGCCGACCGCAAATACCTGGTGTCCCGGGCCGAGCGTTTTGCGAACTTCCTGCAGCAACACTTCAATGCCGGCGAACGCCAGCACGGCGTGATCGCGTGGATGCTGGGCGTGGTGCCGGTGACGCTCGCGGCAATCGCGGTTTATTACCTGCTCCATCGCCTGTCCCCGCTGCTGGCCCTGGCTTTCAACGTGCTCATACTTTACGTGACCATGGGTTTTCGCCAGGTGAGCCACTATTTTACCGACATTCATTGGGCGCTCAAGAGCGGCGATTTGGACAAGGCGCGCACGACCCTGGGCCAATGGCGCGGCGCGAGCTGCGAGCGGCTTAGCGCGCAGGAGGTGGTCAGGCTTACCATCGAAGAGGCGCTGGTGGCCTCGTATCAGCATGTGTTCGCGGTGGTGTTCTGGTTCGTGCTGCTGCCCGGGCCGAGCGGGGCGATACTCTACCGGTTGTCGTCGTTCCTGCATCGCCGCTGGGCCGATAGCGGCGATGCCGAGCTGGCGGCATTCGGCAGCTTCGCCGCTCAGGTGTTCCGGCTGCTCGATTGGGCCCCGGCGCGGCTGACCGGAATCGCCTTTGCGGTCGTCGGCGATTTCGAGGACGCAGCCTACTGCTGGCGCACGCAGGCGGCCAAATGGCCCGACCCTTCGCTCGGTGTGGTGCTCGCCAGCGGCGCCGGAGCCATGGGCGTGCGCCTGGGCATGCCTTTTCTTTCCGAACTGAGTCCGGTCGACCGGCCGGAGCTAGGCCTGGGGGACGAAGCTGACGTCGGTTTTCTCGACAGCACCATCGGCCTGGTATGGCGGGCGCTGGTCGTGATCCTGTTCATATTGCTGCTGCTGGCCATTGCGGGGGCGCTCACCTAGCAGTTCCGGGCGGCTGCAATGGGGTCCGGCGAATGGCGGCAACGCCGCTATTTCGGTAACAGCTTGTAACAATTGCTTTCACCTTGCAACGCCGCCATGGTCAACACTGGCTTGCGTGCGGATGTTTATCCGCACAGGCACTTCAACAGGAGAAAGCCATGAACGCCACGAAAACACTGATCTGCATCCTGACCGCCGGCGCCGCACTCGGCGCGGCAGCGCCCGTGTTCGCCGACTCGGAACACGACCGCGGGCATGACCGCGACCGCGGCCGCTACAGTAACTACGACCGCCACGATCACCGCAACTACAACCGGGACTACAACCGCCGCCACGTCGTTGTGGTGCAGCGACCCTACATCGTCGAGCAACCGGTGTACTACACCCAGCCCGCACCGGTGGCTAACCTCGGCGTCGGTGCCATGCTCGGCGCCGCGATCGGTGGTTATGTCGACAGCCGCCAGTAGCGCCAGCCGCAGCGCACGCGAGCGCAATGCGTGCGCGGTGTCCGCGCCGCCGCTGGTGTAGCCGTATCAGCTTTCCGGTCGCGGCGCGCCGCAGTGCCAGCAGGCGCTGAACTGGCCTTCCAGCGCCTCGCCGCAGTCCGGACACTGCCACGGCGGCTTGGCGACTGCGCCGCGGCCGAAATCAGCCACGACCCGCCCGGCGCGATCAAGGTCGCGCTCGTCCAGCAGCCACAGTTGGGGCGCGCATTCGGTGAACGGGATTTCTCCGGCAAGCCGGCTGAGCAGCTCATTCTTGATGTGGCAGCGGATGCCTTCGACCTCGAGCAGGTTCTTCAGGTGATGGACCTCGAGCAGGTTGAGCGAGGTGTACAGCGGCTGCATGACTATTTTTGGCCGGTTTCGGCGCGGCTGATGCGGCGGAACATGTCCAGGCGCCGCGGGTGAATCGCACCTTCCACAGCGGCCTGCGTCAGGGCGCAACCCGGCTCGCTCAGGTGGCGGCAGTTTTGAAAGCGGCAATGCCCCAGAAAACTCCGGAATTCGACGAAACCGGCTTCGATATCCTGCTGCGACAGGTGATGCAGGCCGAACTCCTGCAGGCCGGGGCAATCGATGAGGGTGCTGTCGGCGTCCAGACGGTGCAGCCGGGCCTGGGTCGTGGTGTGGCGGCCTGAAGCGAGAAAAACGGAGATTTCCCGGGTGGCGACGCGCGCATCCGGCAACAGCGCGTTGATGATGGTGGACTTGCCCATGCCGGACTGTCCGACCAGCACCGTAGACTGGCGCGCGAGCAGCGGGCGCAGCGCCTCCGCGCCCTCCAGCGCCGACAGCTGGACCACGCGATAGCCGGCCTGGGCGTAGGGTTCGAGCCGCGCCAGTGCCGCCATGGCGGCTTCCTTCAGGTCGCACTTGTTGAGCAGGATGAGGGCGTGCATGTTCTGATACTCGGCAGCCACGAGGCAGCGGTTGATCAATTCCTCGCTGAAGCTGGGCTCGGCGGCGACGACAATGGCGAGCTGGGAGACGTTGGCGGCGATCAGTTTCTGCCGGTGCGCGGCGGAACGGGAGAACAGGGTTGAACGCGGGTCCACCGCCTCGATCACGCCCTGCTCGTCCGCGGTCCGGGCGAACATCACGCGGTCGCCGCAGGCGACCGTGCTCCTTTTGCCGCGCGGAAAGCAGGCGTATTGGCGGCCGTCGCCGGTTTCAACCAGATAGTGCCGGCCGTAAGCCGCGATCACCTGGCCGGCGAGCATCCCGTCCTCCTTCAAATCTGGCAAAGGGACTCGATCTTCGCCGCGCAGATGAAATCATTCATCGAGATGCCGCCCACAGAGTGGGTGTTCCATGCGACTTTGCACTTGTTGTAGCCCACCAGCATGTCGGGATGATGGTCCTCGCGGTGCGCGACCCAGGCCACCATGTTCACGAACGCCATGGTTTCGTAAAAATTCTTGAACGAGTAGGTTTTGCAGATCGCGCCGTCCCGATGCTCCCAACCCGGCACCTGCCTCAGGTATTCGTCGATCTTCGCCTGCGCCAGCGGCGGGGTTCCGGCTGGCTGCGGTTTGGACATTCTTTCCGAGAGCTTGCTCATGCGGTGCCTTTCATGCGGATTGGGACTGTCCTGGTGCAACGGCACCCTGCAACCGGGCAATGCGCAGCAGCGCCGGCGGATGCGAATCATAGAACGCCGAGTACAGAGGATCGGGCGTGAGCGTGGCGGCGTTGTCCTGGTACAGTTTCACCAGCGCGTGGATCAGGTCGGCGGGGATCGCGTGCCGGGCGGCATAGGCATCGGCTTCGTACTCGTGCTTGCGCGAATACAGGCTGGTGAGCGGATGCAGGAGGAAGGTGAACACCGGCACTACCAGAAAAAACAGCATCAACGCGAGCGCGGTCGAGCGGGCCTGCACATTGAGGCCGGCGTAGAACCAGTCCTGATTCATGACGTAACCGAGCAGCCAGAGGAAGCCGAGGCTCATGGCGAACAGGGCCGCCATGCGCTTCCACACATGATGGTGCTTGAAGTGCCCCAGCTCATGCGCCAGCACCGCCTCGATCTCCGCCGGAGCGAGGCGCGCGATCAGGGTGTCGAACAGCACGATGCGCTTGGCCGCGCCAAAACCGGTGAAATAGGCATTGCCGTGGCTGGAGCGCCGGGAGCTGTCCATTACGTAGAGGCCCTGCGCCTTGAAGCCGCATTTCGCCAGCAGCGCCTCGATCCGGCCTTTCAGGCCCGCATCCTCGAGCGGAGTGAATTTGTTGAACAGCGGCGCGATCAGGGTCGGATAGACGGTGAGCACCAGCAGGTTGAACACGATCCAGGTGACCCAGACGTACAGCCACCATTGCTCGCCCATCCATTGCATCAGCCATAGCACGCAGAACACCAGCGGCAGGCCCAGTGCCGCGCCGAGCAGGGTCTGCTTGATGAGATCGGCGAAGAACAGCTTCAGGGTCATCTTGTTGAAGCCGAAGCGCGCTTCGATGACGAAGGTTCGATACAGCGACAGCGGCAGGTCGATCAGGCCTGAAATCAAGGCGACGCTGACGATGAGGGCGATGCCCTGCGCATAGCTGCCGGCGTCGAAGGCGCGCAGCCAGGCGTCGTGCAGCGCCTGCAGCGCGCCGCCCAAGGTGAGTGCCAGCAGGAATAGCGCGCCGATGAGCAGGTCGATCATGCCCAGATGCGTCTTGGCGGTGCTGTAATCGGCCGCTTTCTGGTGCGCTGCCAGGCCGATATGCAGAGAGAAATCCGCAGGCACATTGTCCCGGCAGCGCGCGATGTGCCGGATGTGGCGCCGGGCCAGCCACAGGCGCAGACCTATGGTGAGCGCGAGCGCTGCAAGAAAAACGGCGGTGAAAGTCTGCATCTGGCTGAAATATGACACAATAAAGCCCTTCAATCAATCAAAGCGGGAAACGCCGGCGCCATGCCTCAAGATCAGAATAATCTCGTATGGTTGGACATGGAAATGACCGGCCTTGATCCCCAACGCGACAGAATCATCGAGGTCGCCATCGTGGTCACGGACTCGCAATTGAACACCGTCGCCGAGGCGCCGGTGCTGGTGGTGCATCAGTCGGACGGCGTGCTCGAGGGGATGGACGATTGGAACAAGTCCACGCACGCCCGTTCCGGCCTGATCGCCAAGGTCAAGGCGTCGGCGCTGGCCGAGGCCGAGACCGAGCAGCAGTACCTGGACTTCCTGGTCCGGCACGTGCCGTCCAGAACCTCACCGATCTGCGGCAATTCCATCTGTCAGGATCGCAGGTTCCTGGCGCGCTATATGCCGCGACTGGAGGCTTATTTCCACTATCGCAATCTCGACGTCAGCACGCTGAAGGAGCTGGTGAAGCGCTGGAAGCCGGATCTGGCCAAGGGGCTGACCAAGCACGGCAAGCACGAGGCGCTGGCCGACATCTACGAATCGATCGAGGAGCTCAAGTACTACCGCGAGCACTTTTTGAAAGTTTAGATTACAAACTGTAGAGTTGCGCTTGTTGCGCGGACGAGAAGCCGTCCGCGCACAATCGGCGATCTTGTATAAAACCCACACCGCCTGTTTGGTGTTAACAATAACCGTGTTTTCTGTACGGATGCGCTTTTCATCCGTACAGAAAACA
>DAIRFM010000151.1:0-5096 GCA_036795025.1 Burkholderiales bacterium
AACCATGATGCAGTCTTCCGACCCCGGCTGAAACTCGCGGCACACCAGAGGCCGGTTGTCGTAGACGCTGCATTGCGCCCGGCTTCCAAGTTCGCCCACCAGCGCCGAACAGCGATTCCCGTGGCACAGCATGCGCCCGTGGTCGAAATCGATCAGTTCGTCCGGAATGCCTTCGCCGTCGCCAGATCCGATGAACGCCGGCCAGGATTCCGAATAGGCGCAGCATGCACCGCACGCGAGGCAGTCGAGGGACATGGGCGTGCCGTCTTTACGTGCTGCCAAGGCCTGGGCGGACCGAACTGCTGGCTCGCGTGTCACCGTTACATACGCTCGAACACCGCGGCGATTCCCTGTCCGCCCCCGATACACATGGTCACCAGGGCGTAGCGGCCGCCGCTGCGCTGCAGCTCATACATCGCCTTGACCGTGAGCAGGCAGCCGGTGGCGCCGATGGGGTGGCCAAACGCGACGGCTCCGCCGTTGGGGTTGGTTTTTGCCGGGTCGAATTTGAGGTCCTTCGCCACGGCGCAGGCCTGCGCCGCGAACGCCTCGTTCGATTCGACCACGTCCATGTCGCTCACCTTGAGGCCGGCGCGCGCGAGCGCCGTTTGTACCGCGAGCACGGGACCGATGCCCATGTACTTGGGGTCGACGCCGGCATGCCCGTAGGCGAGCAGCCGCGCCATCGGCTTGATGCCTTTCTTCGCTGCGGCCCCTGCCTCCATCAACACCACCGCCGCTGCCCCGTCATTGATGCCCGAGGCGTTGCCGGCCGTGACCGTGCCGTCCTTCTTGAATGCGGCTCTCAGCTTCGCCATGCCGTCCACGCTCGCGTCGGCGCGCGGGTGCTCGTCGGTGTCGAACATCGCCACGCCCTTGCGCGTCTTCAGTTCGATCGGCAGGATCTGCTCCTTGAAGTAGCCTTTCTGGATGGCATTGATGGCGCGGCGGTGGCTTTCCACCGCAAATTCGTCCTGCTGCGCGCGCGAAATATTCCATTTCGCGGCGACGTTCTCGGCGGTGATGCCCATGTGCACCGTATCGAAAGGGTCGGTGAGCGCGCCCACCATCATGTCGACCGCGCCGCCGTCCCCCATGCGCTGGCCCCAGCGCAAGGTCGGCATCAGGTAGCCGCCGCGGCTCATCGATTCCGCGCCGCCGGCAAGCGCGATGTCGGCGTCGCCGAGCAGGATGGCTTGCGCCGCGCTGATGATCGCCTGCATGCCGCTGCCGCACAGGCGGTTCAGGGTCATCGCCGGCGTGCGGTGCGGCAGGCCCGCGTTGATCATCGCCACGCGCGACAGGTACATGTCCTTGGGCTCGGTATGAATCACGTGGCCGAACACCACGTGACCGACTTCGTTCGGATCGACCTTGGCGCGCGCCACCGCTTCGCGCGCGACCTTGGCCGCGAGTTCGGTCGGTGCGATGTCTTTCAGCGCGCCGCCGTAATCACCGATTGCGGTGCGCACACCGCTCACCACCACGACTTCTCTGCTCATCTGGATTCTCCTTGAATGTGCGTGCCGCTCGGACGTGCCGCCGCCGGCAATGATGCCGTCACGCGATGTTACGCCTGTTGCTTTATATCAAACTTGCTCTGGATGCAAAGCGCAGAAATCGCTGACCGGTGCGGCTCGTGCTAAAGATATTGCTGGCCCAGGAACCAGGCAACCGCAGCGATGAAAGCCGAGCAGGGAATGGTCAGGACCCAGGCCCAGACGATGGTGCCGGCCACACCCCAGCGCACCGCGGAGAGCTTGTTCACCGAGCCCACGCCGACGATGGCGCCGGTAATGGTATGGGTGGTCGAGACCGGCACGCCCAGCCAGGTAGCGAGAAACAAGGTGATGGCCCCGCCGGTTTCGGCGCAGAAGCCGCCCACGGGTTTGAGTTTGGTGATCTTCTGGCCCATGGTCTTGACGATGCGCCAGCCGCCGAACATCGTGCCCAACCCCATCGCCGTCTGGCAGGCCATCACCACCCAGAACGGCAACGGATCCTTCGGTCCGGTCACGTCGGCGGCGATCAGCAGCATCCAGATGATGCCCATGGTCTTCTGCGCGTCGTTGCCGCCGTGTCCAAGGCTGTAGAACGAGGCCGAGACGAACTGCAACCGGCGGAACCAGCGATCTACGCGCCGCGGCGTGCTGCGTGCGCAAATCCACGATACCAGGATCATCAACGCGGCGCCCAGCACCAGGCCGAGCGCCGGCGACAGCACGATGGCCGCCATGGTCTTGAGGAAGCCGCCCGCGATCAGCGTATCCACCCCGCCCTTGGCCACCGCCGCGCCCGCGAGCCCGCCGATCAGGGCGTGCGACGAACTCGAGGGAATGCCGAAATACCAGGTAATGATGTTCCAGCTTATCGCCCCGATCAGCGCGCCGAACACGACATAATGATCGACGATGGCCGGATCGATGATGCCCTTGCCCACCGTGGCGGCGACCAGCAGGCCGAAGAACAGAAAGGCGGCGAAATTGAAAAACGCCGCCCACAGCACTGCCCACTGCGGCCGCATCACGCGCGTCGACACGATGGTGGCGATGGAATTGGCGGCGTCATGAAAGCCGTTCAGAAAATCGAACGCCAGCGCGAGCGCGACCAGGAACAAGAGGATGTGGAAACTCACCGGCTGCCCCCGCGTTGATCTGCAGAGGGAATCACGCGTTCTCGATCACGATGCCCTGGATGATGTTGGCCACGTCCTCGCAGTGGTCGGTCACCGTCTCCAGGTGCTCATACACCGTGCGCAGCTTGATCAACTCGCGCACGTCGGGCTCGTCGCGGAACAGGCGTCCCATGGCCGCGCGCATCACGTGGTCGGCGTCCGACTCGAGCCGGTCTATGTCCTGGCATATCGCCATGATCGCATCGGCGTTGTCCATGCTGGAGAGCAGCGCTACGGCGCTCTTCACCTTCTCGCAGCAGTCCACGCAGATGTCGGCGAGCTTCTTCGCATCCGGCGGAAGAACGCGCACGTCGTACAGGAACATCAGTTGCGCCGAGTCTTCGATCAGGTCCAGGATGTTGTCCATTTCGGAGATCAGATGGTGGATGTCGTCGCGGTCGATCGGCGTGATGAACGTCTTGTGCAGCAGCTCGATCGTGGCGCGGGTAATCCTGTCGCCGCGCTTTTCTATCGATTCGACGTTGTGGGCGCGGCGCTCGAGGTCGTCGCCGCTTGCCATCAGGGCGGCCAGCGCGTGGCTGCCCTCCACGATCAGCGCGGCGTGCTCGTTGAACATCTCGAAAAACTTGCCTTCACGCGGCATGAAGCGACCGAACATCACGACCTCGACTGGAAAATGGAGTTATTGGCTGTAAGGGGTATGGGAGGGTTTTTGAATACCCGCCTCTTCGGGACGAAATTGTAACAATAGCCGCGGGCGCTGTCCGAAAAGAAAGCAGTCGGACCACCCGCAACTGACATAGGACAACGGCGACGGACGGGATCTGTTTCCGGATCGACTGGCAAAAGCTATTATGAATTGACGGGTTGCACGAGCGGCGCGAACATGCGCACAGACTTATCCACAGCTTCTGTGGATAAGTCTCCAAGCGCATCGTCCAGGCGAAACTGGCGGCGCCGTCGCAGGTAGCGCGCGGTCGCCGGAGGGGACTTACTCCCGGGCGAGTTCGCCCAACAGCATCATTTGCGCCGAGCGCGGCAGGGTGCCGCGAGTCTTCTTGCGCGCGTAATGACCGTCGGCGGTCATGTCCCAGGCCTGGCGGTTGTCCTTGAGGTAGGGCTTGAGCCCCTCCTTGATGACGCGCTGCTTGAGTTTCTTGTCGAGCACCGGAAAGCACAGTTCGACGCGGCGAAAAAAGTTGCGGTCCATCCAGTCGGCGCTGGAGAGGTAGACTTTCTCGGCACCATCGCTGTAAAAATAAAAAATGCGGGTATGTTCGAGAAACCGGCCGACGATCGAGCGTACCTTTATAGTCTCCGACAGGCCGGGAACGCCGGGGCGCAGCGCGCATACCCCGCGCACCACCAGGTCGACGCGCACCCCGGCCTGCGAAGCCGCATACAGCGCCTCGATGATCGTCGGCTCGAGCAGGGCGTTCATCTTGGCAATGATGCGCGCGGGCTTGCCCACCTTTGCGAGCCGGGTTTCGTTCTTGATCGCGGCGATGATTTTCGCGTGCAGGGTGAAAGGTGCCAGCCACAGGTGATGCAGCGTTCCCGACTTGCCCAGGCCGGTGAGTTGCTTGAACACTTCATTGACGTCGGCGCAGACGCCCCGGTTGCAGGTGAACAGGCCGAAGTCGGTGTACAGACGCGCGGTGCGCGGATGGTAATTGCCGGTGCCCAGGTGCACATAGCGTCGCAGCTTCCCGTCTTCGCGTCGCACCACCAGCGCCATCTTGGCATGGGTCTTATGGGCGACGACGCCGTAGACCACGTGCGCGCCGACCTCCTCCAGCCGCTCCGCCCAGTTGATGTTGGCTTCCTCCTCGAAGCGCGCCATCAGCTCCACCACCACCGTCACTTCCTTGCCGCTGGTGGCCGCCTCGATCAAGGCTTCCATGATGGCGGAGTCGGTGCCGATGCGATAGACCGTCTGCTTGATCGCGACCACCTTCGGGTCCCGGGCTGCCTCCTGGATGAAATTGACCACGGGCGTGAACGACTGGAACGGGTGGTGCAGCAGCACGTCGCCCTTGCGCACCGCGGCGAAAATATTGGCCCGTTTTTCCAATGCCGCGGGGCGGCCGGGACGAAACGCCGGGAACTGCAGATCGGGCCGGTTGACCAGTTCGGGGATCTGCATCAGGCGCACCAGGTTGACCGGCCCGTTGACCCGGTACAGGTCGTCGGGGCCGAGCTCGGTCTGTTGCAGCAGGAATTCCGCCATCGCCGGGGTGCAGTTGTCGGCAATTTCGAGGCGCACCGCTGCGCCCAGATTGCGCTGCGGCAGCTCGCCCTGCAGCGCGGTGCGCAAATTCTTCACTTCCTCCTCGTCGACGAACAGATCGCTGTTGCGGGTCACGCGAAACTGGTAGCAGCCGCGCACGCTCATGCCCGCGAACAGCTCGGAAGCGTGTTCGTGCAGGACGGAGGAGAGGAAGACGAAGCTCTGCTCCTT
>DAIRFM010000152.1:0-5095 GCA_036795025.1 Burkholderiales bacterium
TGAAGCAAGGCTTGGCGCCGCTGGTGGAAAGAATAGTTGACGACCTGCGCGGCGATCTGCAGTTGATTGGGCGCGAAATCCTGAGCGACGCCGTCAATGCCGCAGTCGAGCAGGAACTCGAGCGGCGTAAATCCGGCGATTAGCGTTTTAACCATAACCATGTTTTTGGTACGGATGGTTTCTATCCGTACCAAAAACACGGTTGGCGCGCGCGAGCGCGCAATGGCCGCTCTTGGCATGCGTCGGAATTTAAGACGCCGTATATAGCGCTGCGCCTATCCGCTATAATTCGGCCTTTCGTTCAACCGGGCTGGACACTTTGCGGCAAAGTACAGCTCAATTCGCTACGCCCCCGGAAAATGGAATTAGCCAAAAGCTTTGATCCGCGCGCCATCGAGGCATACTGGTATCCCGAATGGGAGCAGCGCGGCTATTTCGCGCATTCGGCGGATCCAGCCAAACCGACCTATTGCATCCAGCTGCCGCCGCCCAACGTGACCGGCACCCTGCACATGGGGCACGCGTTCCAGCAGACGCTGATGGACACGCTCATCCGCTACCACCGCATGCGCGGGTTCAACACCAATTGGGTGGTCGGCACCGACCATGCCGGCATCGCGACCCAGATCGTGGTCGAACGCCAGCTCGAGGCCGAGGGCAAGACCCGCCACGACCTCGGCCGCGACAAATTCCTCGAACGCGTGCGCTCATGGAAGCAGGAGTCGGGCTCGACCATCATGCGCCAGATGCGGCGCCTGGGCGCCTCGGCCAACTGGACCTATGCCGACGCCGAAGGCCAGCGCGCGGGGTATTTCACCATGGACGAGCGCATGTCGCGCGCGGTGGTCGAGGTGTTCGTGCGCCTGCACGAGGAAGGCCTGATCTACCGTGGCAAGCGCCTGGTCAACTGGGACCCGGTGCTGGGCACCGCGGTGTCCGACCTCGAGGTGGACAGCGAGGAGGAAGACGGCAAGATCTGGGAAATCAAGTATCCCTTCGACGACGGCACGGGCGCCGTGGTGGTCGCGACCACGCGCCCGGAAACCATGCTCGGCGACGCCGCCGTCGCCGTGAACCCCAAGGACGAGCGCTACACCCGGCTCGTCGGAAAACAAGTCGTGCTGCCGCTCGCCGGGCGCTCGATCGCGGTGATCGCCGACGATTACGTCGATCCCGAATTCGGCACCGGCTGCGTCAAGATCACCCCGGCGCACGACTTCAACGACTATCAGGTCGGGCAGCGGCATGCGCTGGCTCAGATCAACGTCTTGACCCTGGACGCGAGGATCAACGATAACGCCCCCGCGGCATACCGGGGCCTTGACCGCTTCGAGGCGCGCAAGCGCATTCTGCAAGATCTCGACGCGCAGGGATTTCTGATGTCCGAAAAACCCTACAAACTGAGGGTGCCGCGCTCGGGCCGCACCGGCGTGATCGTGGAGCCGATGCTCACCGACCAGTGGTTCGTGAAAATGGACGGCCTGGCGAAACGCGGCCTGGAAGCGGTGGCCGAGGGCGCGGTGAAGTTCTATCCCGATCACTGGACCACGACCTACAATCACTGGCTGGAAAACATCCAGGACTGGTGCATTTCGCGTCAGCTCTGGTGGGGTCACCAGCTCCCGGCCTGGTACGACGACGCGGGCAAGGTGTACGTCGCCCGCAGCGAAGCCGAAGCCCTTGCCCAGGCTGCCTTGACCGGCTACCGCGGCAAGCTCAAACGCGACGAGGACGTGCTCGACACCTGGTTCTCCTCCGCCCTGGTGCCTTTCACTTCGCTCGGCTGGCCGGAAAAGACGCGCGATCTCGATGCCTTCCTGCCGTCCTCGGTCCTCGTCACCGGCTTCGACATCATCTTCTTCTGGGTCGCGCGCATGATCATGATGACCCTGCATTTCACCGGCAAGGTGCCGTTCCGCCACGTCTACATCAACGCCCTGGTGCGCGACGCGGAGGGCCAGAAAATGTCGAAGTCCAAGGGCAATACCCTGGACCCGCTGGATCTGATCGACGGCGTCAGCTTCGACGCCCTGCTCGAAAAATCGACGCAGGGCTTGATGCTGGCAAGCCACAGGAACAAGGTCGAGAAATACGTGCGCAAGAACTACGCCAACGGCATTCCCGCGTTCGGCGCCGATGCGCTGCGCTTCACTTTCGCCTCGCTCGCCAGTTTCGCGCGCACGCTCAACTTCGACCTCGGCCGCTGCGAGGGCTACCGCAATTTCTGCAACAAGCTGTGGAATGCGACGCGCTTCGTGCTGATGAACACCGAGGGCAAGGACTGCGGCGCGGACGAGTCCTTGCCGCTCGCGCCGTCGGTCATCGACCGCTGGATCGTGAGCCGGCTGCAGCGCGCGGAGAAGGAAGTGTGCGAGGGCTTCGACAGCTACCGCTTCGACCTCGCTGCGCGCGCCCTGTACGAGTTCGTCTGGGACGAATACTGCGACTGGTATCTCGAACTGGCCAAGGTACAGCTGCAAACCGGCAGCGAGGCCGAGCAGCGCGCCACGCGGCGCACCCTGGTGCGGGTGCTGGAGGCGGTGCTGCGGCTCGCCCACCCGGTCATCCCCTTCATCACCGAAGAGCTGTGGCAGAGAGTCGCGCCGCTGGCGGGACGCGCGGGCGAGAGCATCGTGCTCGCGCCTTACCCGCAGCCTACGCCTGAGCGCATCGACGCCGCAGCCGAGGCCGAAGTCGGCGTGTTGAAGGACCTGGTCGGTGCCTGCCGCAACCTGCGCGGCGAAATGAACATTTCCCCGGCGCAGCGCATCCCCTTGCTCGCCACCGGCGACAAGGCCAGGCTGGAAGCGCTCGCCCCGTACATCAAGACTCTGGCCAAGCTGTCCGAAGTAAGCGTGGTCGACGCCTTGCCCGCGGCCGACGCCGCCGTCGCCGTAGTCGGCGACTGCCGGCTGATGCTCAGAATCGAGATCGACAAGGCGGCAGAGCGCGAGCGGCTGCAAAAGGAAATCTCCCGCCTCGAAGGCGAAATCGCCAAGGCCAGAGGAAAGCTCGCCAACTCCGGTTTCGTCGAGCGCGCCCCGGCCCAGGTCGTGGCGCAGGAGAAGGCGCGCCTGGCCGCCTTCGCCACCACGCTGGAAAACCTGAAACCCCAGCTCGCGAAGCTCGGCTGAGGCGCCGGGCTCGGCCATGCATCCGATCCTGCGCGGCCTCGAGCATCGCAACTTCCGCCTGTTCTTCATCGGCCAGACACTGACGATGATAGGCACCTGGATGCAGTACATCGCCATCTCCTGGCTGATGTACCGGCTCACCGGCTCGGCATTCATGCTGGGCATGACCGGATTCGCGCTGCAGATCCCGATCCTGCTGGTGTCGCCGTTTGCCGGCGTGTGGGTAGACCGCTACGACCGCCGCAAGCTGCTGCTGCTCACGCAGACGCTGGCGCTGGCGCAGGCGTTGCTGCTGGGCGCGCTCACGTTCGCCGGCCTGATCCAGGTCTGGCACATCCTTGCCATCTCGCTTTTCCTCGGCACGGTCAACGCCTTCGCCAATCCGAGCCGCGGCACCTTCCTGCTGGAAATGGTCGAGAGCAGAGACAACCTGCCCAACGCCATCGCGCTCAATTCGCTGATCATGAACAGCGCGCGCTTCGTCGGGCCGAGCATCGCCGGGGCCGTGCTCGCCTTTGCCGGCGAGGCCTGGTGCTTCATGCTGAACGCGCTGTCCTACCTGGCACTGATCGTCGCCCTGTTGATGATGCGGGTGAAGGCCGTGGCTCCGCACGCCGCGCACGAGCACTGGTTCGAGGAGTTGAAACAGGGCTTTCGCTACGCCTTCGGCTTTCTCCCGAGCCGGCGGCTGCTGCTGCTGGTGGCGGCGGTGAGCATGACGACCTCGCCCTACCAGCACATGATGCCGATCTTCGCCGGCGAGGTGTTCGGCGGCGATTCGCGCACGCTCGGCCTTCTGATCAGCGGCGCCGGGTTGGGCGCATTTGCCGGCACGGCTTATCTGGCCGGTCGCACTTCGTTGCGGGGATTGTCGCGCGTCATCATCGTCGCGAGCTTCTCCGCCGGCCTGGGCCTGATGCTGTTCTCGCAGTCGCGCTTGCTATGGCTGTCGCTGATGCTGATGCTGCCCATAGGTTTCGGCTTGATTGTCACCGCCACTTCGACCAATACCATCCTGCAGACCATCGCCGACGAGGACAAGCGCGGCCGCATCGTCGCCATCTACGGCATGTGCTTCCTCGGCGCAGCACCGATAGGCAATTTCATCGCCGGTTCAGTCGCGAGCCATATCGGCGCGCCGCTCACCCTGCTCATCTTTGGCGCGCTGTGCATCCTCGCAGCATTGGCCTTCGCCCTGCGGCTCGAGTCCTGGCGCGCCGCGATCAGGCCCGTGTACCGGCGCATGGGTCTGGTGAAATAGCATCGTTGGCGCAATGGCCGCGCGGCTGATCGGGGGAAGAATCGGCCCGGGAGCCAGTAGGCACGCGGTTCTCCGGAAATCGGCATTCCGCTTCCAACGCCGCGGATCGATCAGGAAAGCGTGATCTCTGCGGCAATGAAAAAAGGGCTGAGGGCGTCGTTGCCCTCAGCCCTTCTTTTGCTTGCAGCGTTCCCGGTCGGTTCGGCCTACTTGAACCTCACGCCGTAAGCGATGCCGAGGGAGTTCTCATACATCTGGATTTTGTCGGTCGCGTTGTCCCCGAGCCACTGATTGAACAGACTAGGCGCGGTGACGGAATTCTTGAACGCATGCATGTAGGCCATGGTGATCTCAGAATCCTTGCTCACGTCGTAGCTGAACCCCATGGTCACATGATCCTTGACCACCCCCGGGGCGATCATGTTGAAGGTCACGTCGCGCCCCTGGATCGGGTTGTCGGTGTGATTGTAGCCGGCGCGCAGGATCAGCTTCGGGTTGTATTGATATTCGGCGCCGAGCTTGAACACGTTGACGCTGCTCCAGCCGAAGCCGCGGCAGCTATCGCAGCCAAGCGAACCGACGGTATTTCCCGTCATCGGCGAAGAATTTCCAACATTGGTACTCGGGTTGGCAACGGAGCTGATGCCGGAATAGTTGATCCGCTCGTAATCGGCGGCGATGGTCCATTTGGGGTTCGCCT
>DAIRFM010000153.1:0-5085 GCA_036795025.1 Burkholderiales bacterium
ATCCCGCTGCTGGTGGAGAAGTTCAAGACCAACCTGGCGCGCCGCTTTCCGGAAAGGCAGCGCAATGCGATCCTGGCGCTGTGCCAGGACGCAAAGTCACTGGAAGCGACGCCGGTCAACGAGTTCGTCGACCTGTTTGTCATCTGATGCGAGGAAAATCCGCCATGACTGCCGAGCTGGATGCAAGAATTGCAAAGGTCTCGGATGAAATCCGGCACTATCCCACACCGATCGCGCGCTGCGACGAGCAACTGACCGAACTGCTGGAACGGCGCGCGCGCCTGCTCGCCGAGAAAGAACGCGCCATCGCGCGCACCGCCACCCCGGGATGCACTCCCGACAGTATCTGGATCAACGACGGAGGCTTCAATGCCGCATAAGCTGCACAACACCCTGCAAGAATTCAAACTCGCCTCCGGCAAGACCGGCAAGTTCTACTCCCTGCCCGCCCTGGAAAAAGCCGGCCTCGGCAGGATATCGCGCCTGCCGGTCTCGATCCGCATCGTGCTCGAATCGGTGCTCAGGAATTGCGACGGCAAGAAAGTCACCGAGGAACACGTCAGGCAGCTTGCCGGCTGGAAGCCCAACGCCGCGCGCACCAACGAGATCCCGTTCGTGCTGGCGCGCATCGTGCTGCAGGATTTCACCGGCGTGCCCCTGCTTGCCGACCTCGCGGCCATGCGCGGCGTCGCCCACAAGATGGGCAAGAACCCGAAGGTGATCGAGCCGCTGGTGCCGGTGGACCTGGTGGTGGACCACTCCATCCAGATCGACCACTACGGCAGCAAGAATGCGCTCGACCTGAACATGAAGCTGGAATTCCAGCGCAACCAGGAGCGCTACCAGTTCATGAAATGGGGCATGCAGGCGTTCGACACGTTCAAGGTCGTGCCCCCCGGCGTGGGCATCGTGCACCAGGTCAACCTCGAGTACCTGGCGCGCGGCGTGCACAAGAAGGACGGCGTGTATTATCCCGACACCCTGGTCGGCACCGACAGCCACACCACCATGATCAACGGCATCGGCGTGGTCGGCTGGGGCGTCGGCGGCATCGAGGCCGAAGCCGGCATGCTCGGCCAGCCGGTGTACTTCCTCACGCCGGACGTGGTCGGCGTGTACCTGAAAGGAAAACTGCGCGGCGGCGTCACCGCCACCGACCTGGTGCTCACCGTCACCGAAATGCTCAGGCAAGCCAAGGTCGTGGGCAAGTTCGTCGAGTTCTTCGGCGAGGGCGCCGCGAGTCTCGCGGTGCCCGACCGTGCGACCATCGCCAACATGGCGCCCGAGTACGGCGCCACCATGGGCTTTTTCCCGGTCGATGACGCGACCATCGCTTATTTCGAGGGCAGCGGCCGCAGCGCAGAGGAAATCGACGCGTTCAAGTCCTACTTCAAGGCGCAGGGCCTGTACGGCATTCCGAAAAAAGGCGCCATCGATTACAGCCAGGAACTGGAGCTCGACCTCGGCAGCGTGACGCCCTCGCTCGCCGGCCCCAAGCGCCCGCAGGATCGCATCGAAATCGGCAAGGTGAAATCCAAATTCGCCGAACTCTACGCCCAGCCCGTGGCCGACAACGGTTTCGCCAAGAAGCCGGAAGACCTCCCCAAACGCTTCAAGGCACGCAGCGGCGTGGAGGTCGGCTCGGGCGACGTGCTCATCGCCGCCATCACCTCCTGCACCAACACCTCCAACCCGAGCGTGCTGCTCGCCGCCGGCCTGCTGGCGAAAAAGGCGGTCGAGCGCGGCCTCACGGTCAAGCCGCACATCAAGACCTCGCTCGCGCCCGGATCGCGCGTGGTGACCGAATATCTCACCAACGCCGGCCTGCTGCCCTATCTGGAGCAGCTCGGTTTCTTCCTCGCCGGCTACGGCTGCACCACCTGCATCGGCAACGCCGGGCCCTTGGCCGAACCGATCGAGGAGGCCATCGTCCAGAACGACCTGGTGTGCGCGGCGGTGCTGTCGGGCAACCGCAACTTCGAGGCCCGCATCCATCCCAATCTGCGCGCCAACTTCCTCGCCTCGCCGCCGCTGGTCGTGGCTTACGCCATCACCGGCACCATGCTGCGCGACCTGATGACCGAGCCGCTGGGCAAGGGCAAAGACGGCAAGGACGTGTGGATCGGCGATGTCTGGCCGACGAGCGACGAGGTCAACGCGTGCATGAAGTACGCGATGAATCCCAAGACCTTCCAGCGTCTGTATTCCAATCCGGGCAAGGACAACCCGCTGTGGCAGGGCATTACCTCGCCCGCGGGCCAGGTGTACAACTGGCCCAAGTCCAGTTATATCGCCGAGCCGCCATTCTTCGAGGGTTTCGGCATGCAGCCGGGCAAGATCGGCAACATCACCGGCGCCCGCGCCCTGGGCATATTCGGCGACTCGGTCACCACCGACCACATCAGCCCGGCCGGCTCGATCAAGCCGACCTCGCCCGCGGGCGTGTACCTGCTCGAGCACGACGTGCCGGTGGTGGATTTCAACAGCTACGGCGCGCGGCGCGGCAACCACGAAGTGATGATGCGCGGCACGTTCGCCAACGTGCGCATCAAGAACCTGATGCTGCCGCTCAAAGCCGACGGCGCGCGCGTCGAAGGCGGAGTCACGGTGATGCAGCCCTCGGGCGAGGCGCTGCCGATCTACGATGCGGCGATGAAATACATCGCGCAGGGCACGCCCACGGTGGTGTTCGGCGGCGAGGAATACGGCACCGGATCAAGCCGCGACTGGGCGGCCAAGGGCACGCAGCTCCTGGGCGTGAAGGCCGTGATCGCCAAAAGCTTCGAGCGCATCCACCGCTCCAACCTGGTCGGCATGGGCGTGCTGCCCTGCCAGTTCAAGGGCGCGGACAGCGTCGCCACGCTCGGCATCAAGGGCGACGAGGAATTCGACATCCTCGGCATCGACGGCGCGATCAAGCCGCAACAGGACGTGACCCTGGTGATCAAGAGGAAAGACGGCAGCCGCCGGGAAGTGAAAGTGCTGCTCCGGATCGACACCAGCATCGAGGTCGACTACTACCGCCACGGCGGCATCATGCCCTACGTGCTGCGCGAACTGCTTGCTGCAGCCTGACACCTGACTTTGGGCGCCTACCCGGCGCCATCCACGAAAGCCCGGCGTTCACAAGACGCCGGGCTTTATTCATCCCCCTCGCGCCCTGGCGCCATAGGAACAGGCCGACCCCCGCTGCGCTTGAAGCTGCGCAACCAGAGCCGGCCTGTGAGCCGCGTTACGCGGGCCCGTTCAATCTGAAGCAGGCCGGCGGTGGGGCTAATACTTCTTGGCGGGCGTCGCCGGGGTAGCAGGCGTTGCCGCCGCGGCCGGAGCAGCCGGCTTCGCAGCGGGCGTCGCCGGGGTGGCAGGCGTTGCCGCCGCAGCCGGAGCAGCCGGCTTCGCAGCCTGCGCCTTGGCCATCTTGGCTTCCTTGGCCGCCGCCTTTTTCTCGGCTGCGGCTTTGGCCTTGTCCTGCTTCAGCTGCGCTTTATCGGCCTTGAGTTTTGTGTTGCCCGCTGCCACGGCAGTTTTGTCGCCGGTCTTTTTGTCAGCCTTGATCTGCTCCTTGTCCGTTTTGATCGCGGCTTTGTCGGTCGCGACCGCGCCGGCGGCGGGAGCCTGGGCGAATGCTGCGCCGCCGAAGGCCATGAGAGTTGCGAATGCTAGGGCTCTGAGTTTCATCTTTGTCTCCTCGGTTCATGCCGGCGCCAAAAGGGCGACAGCTGTTCTACTACCAATAAGCACTAGCGATAACGCGGGATCCATGAAAGGGTTGACTGCAACATGTAAGTTCTTGTCTTGTAATGCGACCTGCATAGTGCGCGGCAGCACCCGTTACCGCGCAGAAGCGATGTCCTTGCCGATTGCGCTTCAGGGCCGGCCGAGTGGCCTGTTCGGAAGCCTCTGCCGCTTCCCAAAAAGGTGGGCGGCGAGACTGGCCAGCGGCGGCCAGTCTCGCGCGTCAGACATCCATCGATTCGCGATTCGCCTCTTTTGTTCGCATTTCCAATCTGTTTGTCACCGCGGATGCCAGCGTAAAACTATTGCATCCTGTGTACGCTAACAGACAGACCAAACGTTTCGCGGGGCAGAGAATTGCCGCATCGATAGATGGCCTTCGAAGCTTGGCGCGTCTAGCGGGTATAAGTAAGAAATCGACATGAACCACGTTCGTTTTGAAGGCAAATAGAAACAAGTTCAAGGAGATACAAATGAAGAACGAAATTCGTCTGGCTTTACTATGTTTGGCGGCAGCGTCCGTTCCGGCTCTTGCGCAGAATACGACCGACTCGCGCTGCGGGACCACGAACTACGATAGCAGTCGCAACATTTACACCATCACCAATCCCACACTGGGAACGGCAACTCAGCAATGTTTTATCACCGTGGTTCCGAAGCAGTCATGGAGCGGCGGAATGCCGAACCTGTCCACTTCGCAATTGGTTGAAGGCAACTATGAAATTACGCTCTCCGGTGCTGGTGGCGGCGGCGGCGGCGGCGGCGGCGGCGAGCGCGAGCACGGCCGCAACGAGGCCGGCAGCGGTGGTGGCGGCGGCTACAGCGCAACCCCGTCCACGACGGTTAGTTATTTGAGCCCCGGTGTCTACCGGCTGACAATCGGTGCGGGTGGTCAGGGTGGAATGGCGGGTCCGAACGGTGAGCGCGTAGCGCGCACTGGCGGGCGTGGCGCAGATGGCGCCCCGACCGGCTTGGCGAACGCGAATACGGGTCAGACCGTCGCCGGATTCGCAGGCGCTGATTCCTGGAATGGCAGCTATCCGCTGGTGGCCCAGGGTTCCTACGTCGGAACGCCCGCATCAAGCGGTCAGCCCGGCGTTACCGGTGATAGCGGTCGCGGCGGCGGCGTCAGCGAGCGCGAGGAGCACCGTCGCACTCGGCGCGGCAGCACAGAGGCCGGCATTGGCTTCCAAGGCGGCAATGGCTTTATCCAACTGGCATTGAAGGACCCCGTGCCGCAAGCAGCGCCGATGCAAGCAGCGCCTGCCGCGTCGTCCGCGGCCGTAACAACACCTGCTCCCGCGGCTGCCCGCCCGGCCAGAAAGGACCGCAACTAGGATCGCAGGTATT
>DAIRFM010000154.1:0-5062 GCA_036795025.1 Burkholderiales bacterium
CCTCATGGTCAAAGTCTATTCCATCGACGGCCTCACCCCCGTCGTCCATCCCGATGCCTATGTTCATCCGAGCGCGGTGCTGATCGGCGACGTGCACGTCGGCGCCGGCGTGTACATCGGGCCTTCGGCCAGCCTGCGCGGCGATTTCGGGCGCATCGTGATCGAGGCCGGCGCCAATATCCAGGACTGCTGCATCGTGCACGGCTTTCCCGAGTCGGACACGGTGATCGAGCAGGACGGCCACATCGGTCACGGCGCCATCATTCACAGCGCGCGCATCTGCCGCAACGCCCTGGTCGGCATGAATGCCGTGGTCAACGATAATGCGGTAATCGGCGAATCGGCCTTCGTTGCCGCGATGGCCTTCGTCAAGGCGGGGATGCAGGTGCCGCCGCGCACGCTGGTGGCCGGCATTCCCGCCAAGGTGATGCGCGAGCTCAGCGCCGATGAAATGGCATGGAAGGTGGATGCCACGCGCGCCTACCAGAACCTCGCGCGCAGGAGCCTGGCGAGCCTGCGCGAAACGGTGGCGCTGTCAGAGGAAGAACCCGGCCGCGGGCGCCTGTCCTTATCGGAGGTGCTGCCGCTGTCGGTGTGGAAAATAAAGAAATCCGGCGCTTGAAATCGCAGTCTGGATCACGCAGCGTCTGTCGCAATGAGCCATCCCTCCATAGCCGAAATCAACGCCGCGTTTGCGGCGCGCCTGCGCGCGGGCGAAACCCTGCTCGGCTCCATCATCGCGCTTCCCTGCCCGGAGGTGGCCGAGCTGTTTTCGCGCGCCGGCTTCGACTGGCTGTTGATCGATACCGAGCATGCGCCGCTCGATGCGCTCGCGGCGCAGGGCCTGCTGCAGGCAGCGCGCTGCCCCTGCCTGGTGCGGGTGCCCGCGGGCGAAGAGGCGGTGATCAAGAAGGCGCTGGATATCGGCGCGGCCGGCGTGGTCGTGCCGCAGGTGAACACCGCTGCCGATGCCGAACGCATCGTGCGCTACTGCAAATATCCGCCGCGCGGCAGCCGCGGCGTGGGCATCGTGCGTGCGCAGGGGTATGGGCTGGATTTTCAGCAGTATGTGGCGAGCGCCAACGACAATGTCATCGTCATGCTGCAGATCGAGCATATCGACGCGGTGAACCACATCGAGTCCATCGTGCGCGTGCCCGGCGTGGATGCGCTGATGATCGGGCCCTACGACCTGTCCGGCAGCATGGGCAAACTGGGCCGGGTGAACGACCCCGAGGTCGAGCAGGCGATCGAGACGGTGCGCAAGGCCTGCGCCGCCGCGGGCATGAAGCTGGCCATTTTCACCGCCACCGCCGAGGGCATGAAACCCTATATGCGGAAGGGCTACACTCTGCCCATCGCCGGCATGGACCTGATGCTGCTTGCCGCCGCCGCGCGCGGCATGGTGCAGGCGTTGAAGTAAGGATTGCTCACCACGAAGGACACAAAGGACACGAAAGGAACCAAGACGTATTTGCTTTTCCTTTGCGCCCTTTGTGTCCTTCGTGGTTAACGCTTTTTCTTCCGCTCAGAGGAACGCATATGTCATACGAAAACATCCTGGTTGAAACCCGCGGCCGCGTCGGCCTGATCACGCTGAACCGCCCCAAGGCGATGAATGCGCTCAACGATGCGCTGATGGACGAGCTCGGCGATGCGCTGGCGCAATTCGACGCCGACGACAACATCGGCTGCATCGTGATCACCGGCAGCGACAAGGCCTTTGCCGCCGGCGCCGACATTGCCGCGATGAAAGACTGGAGCTACATGGATGTGTACAAGAGCGGGTACATCTCGCGCAACTGGGAGCGCATCCGGTCGGTGAGGAAGCCGGTGATCGCCGCGGTGGCGGGCTATGCGCTCGGCGGCGGTTGCGAGCTTTCGATGATGTGCGATTTCACCATCGCCGCGGAGACGGCGAAATTCGGCCAGCCCGAGATCAAGCTCGGCATCATTCCCGGCGCGGGCGGAACGCAGCGCCTGCCGCGCGCGGTGTCCAAGGCCAAGGCCATGGATCTGGTTCTTACCGCGCGCATGATGGACGCCGCCGAAGCCGAGCGCGCCGGCCTGGTCTCGCGCGTGGTGGCGGCGGACAAGCTGCTCGACGAAGCGCTCGCCGCCGCCAACCAGATCTGCGAGTACTCGCTGCCGATCGTGATGGCAGCCAAGGAATCGGTCAACCGCGCCTACGAGACCACGCTCAGCGAGGGCATCCTGTTCGAGCGGCGCGCATTCCATTCGCTGTTCGCCACCGAAGACCAGAAGGAAGGCATGGCCGCCTTCGTCGAGAAGCGCAAGCCGAAGTTCAAGCACAAGTGAGCAGGGTGCCGCGCCCTTCGGGTTCCCTGGGAACCTCAGGGTCAGAGTAACTTTTCTTCGCCGGGACGAATGGCGTCAGAGAAAAGTTACTCTGACCCCATTATTCGGCGCGTTCGCCCGGCGCGGTTTATGATGGTGGCTGTCCCGCATCGGCGACCCATATCTGAACGCGCTCCCGAGGAGAACATCCACATGGAAAAAATCTGGCTCAAGCACTATCCCGCCGGCGTGCCCGCCGACATCGATCCGAACAAGTACCGGTCGATCCGCGACCTGTTCGAGGAGAGCGTGGCCAGTTTCCGCGACCGCCCGGCCTACCATTGCATGGGCAAGGAACTCACCTTCGGCGACATCGATCGCATGTCGAAGGCGTTCGGCGCATGGCTGCAGGCGCAGGGCCTGCAGAAGGGCGACCGCGTGGCGCTGATGATGCCCAACGTGCTGCAGTATCCCGTGGCGCTGTTCGGCATCCTGCGCGCAGGCATGGTGGTGGTGAATGTCAACCCGCTGTATACGCCGCGCGAACTCGAGCACCAGCTCAAGGATTCGGGCGCGAAGGCGATCGTGATTCTGGAGAACTTCGCGCATACGCTGGAACAGGTGATTGCGCGCACGCCGGTGAAGCATGTTGTGGTGGCGGCGATGGGCGACCTGCTGGGCGCTGTGAAAGGCACGCTCGTCAACTTCGCGGTGCGCAACGTGAAGAAAATGGTGCCGGCGTTTAAGTTCGACAACGCCATACGTTTTAACGACATGCTCGGCGCGGCTTCGCGCCTGGCGCTCACGCGCGTGGAAATCGAACCCGAGGACATCGCCTTCCTGCAGTACACCGGAGGCACCACCGGCGTGTCCAAGGGCGCGATGCTGCTGAACCGCAACATCACCGCCAACCTGACCCAGGTCGACGCCTGGCTCAACCCGTTCCTGACCGAAGAAGACCGCAAGAACTACATCATCATCACCGCGCTGCCCCTGTATCACATTTTTTCGCTGACGGTGAACTGTCTGATGATGCTCAAGATCGGCGGCGAGAACGTGCTGATCGTGAATCCGCGCGACATGCCGGGTTTCGTCAAGGAACTCGCCAAGCACAAGTACACGACCATCACCGGAGTCAATACCCTGTTCAACGGCTTGATGAACGATCCGAATTTCGACAAGCTCGACTTCAGCGCGCTGCGCATTTCCAATGCCGGCGGCATGGCGGTGCAACAGGCGGTGGCGGAAAAGTGGAAAAAAATAACCGGCGTGACCCTCACCGAAGGCTACGGCCTCACCGAGACCTCGCCTGTCGCCACCACCAACCCGCTGGATGCGAAGGAATTTTCCGGCTCGATCGGGCTGCCCGTGCCATCCACCGAAATCTCGATCCGCGACGACGCCGGCAACGAGCTGCCGCTGGGCCAGCCGGGGGAGATCTGCATCCGCGGGCCGCAGGTCATGGCCGGCTACTGGCAGAGGCCGGAAGAGACGGCCAAGGTCATGACTGCGGACGGGTACTTTCGCAGCGGTGACATCGGCATCATGGACGAGAAGGGCCACACGCGCATCGTCGACCGCAAGAAGGACATGATCCTGGTGTCGGGCTTCAACGTCTACCCGAACGAGATCGAGGGCGTGGTCATGATGCACCCGGGGGTGCTCGAGTGCGCCGCCGTCGGCGTGCCCGACGAGCATTCGAGCGAGACGGTGAAGCTGTTCGTGGTGAGGAAAGATCCTGAGCTGTCGGAGAAGGACGTGCGCGAGCACTGCCATCAATACCTGACCGGCTACAAATGTCCCAAATACATCGAGTTCAGGAGCGACCTGCCCAAGACGAACGTCGGAAAAATTTTGCGGCGGGCGCTGCGCGACGAAAAAGCCGCCTGACAGCATCTGCCATGGGCGATCTAAAAGGGGGGCCCCTGTTACACCCTGCCCGACTCAGACCGGCGGGGTCGAGCCGTAATCCGGAGGCGTGCGGGGGCCTTTTTTTGCCCTTGCCAGGCAGGCTTCAACCGACTCGAGCAACTGGTCGCGCGTCACCGGTTTGGTGAGGAAATCCGCGGCGCCCAACTCCACCGCCTTGGCCATGGTGTCGCCGTCGCTGCGGCCGGAAAGCAATATGACCGGGATCGAGGCGGTGCTCGCGTCCGAGCGCATCAGCGACAGCAATTCGAAGCCGTCCAGAAACGGCATGTTGACATCGGAGACGATCAGGTCGGGCGTTTGCTCGAGCAGCGCCCGGCCGCCCGTGACCCCGTCCTCGGCGACCTGCACCTGGTAGCCTGCCGCCGACAGATGAATTCGCAGCAGGTCGCGAAAGCCGATGTCATCGTCGATGATCAGAATCCGGGTTTTTCTATCGTCTGGCATGTGCCGCTTTGGTTTCCCGCGTATTCGTCGGCGGGAGAATCATTCTAATGGAAATCGCTGCGCGGATGATTGACAATTCTCAACTGACCGCGGTGCCCCGGATCAGACAGCAGACTAACACCATACCGCCCGAATGTAACTGACTGACCCGGCTGCGTGGCATCCTTCGCCGCGGTCGTCGTGTAAGATTGCCGGTCGCAGCATCAGGCCGCCGCGTCCCCCCGGACCCGGCGGCTTGTTTTGTATGGAGATTACGTGCAGACGAACCAGTTCAAGGGCGTGCTGATCATGCTGATGACGGTGCTCATCTGGGGCGCGATGTTCCCCGTGGCAAAAGCCGCGCTGCAAACCCTGGATGCGTTCTGGATGTCGACCATCCGCTACGCGG
>DAIRFM010000155.1:0-5055 GCA_036795025.1 Burkholderiales bacterium
TCCTTGTCCATGACGAACAGCATGTAGCCCGCCTCCGCCTCCATGACCGCAGTCTGGGGTACGAGGAACACATTGTCGCGCTGGCCGGCGACCAATTGCGCACGCACGAACTGCCCGGGCAGCAGCTGCCCTTTCGCGTTGTCGAACTCGGCGCGCAACTGCTGCGTGCCGAGCCGGGTATCGATCTGGGTCGCCGCGAAGTTGAGCCGCCCCTTGCCCGGATAGCGCGTGCCGTCCGCCAGGATGAGGCTGACCTCCACCTGCGCGCCGCGTACCAGCCGCCGTTGCGGCAGCTTGGCCAGGTCGGATTCGGAAAGGCTGAAGCGGACCCAGATCGGATCCACCTGGCTGATGGTGGTGAGCAGGCTGTCGGCGCCCGCCGTGATCAGGCTGCCTTCGGAGCGGGCAGCGCGCCCGCTCACGCCGGACACGGGCGCGGTCACGTTGGTGTAGGAAAGGTTGAGCTCGGCCTGTTGCACGTTGGCCTCGGCCGCCTGCAGCGTCGCACCCGAGAGCTTCAGGTTGGAAGTCGCGTCGTCATATTCCTTCTGACTTATGGCCTTTTCCGCAGCCAGCTGCTTCAGGCGTCCCGATTCACGCTTGGATTGCTCGTTGCGGGCCTGCTCCTGCGCCATCTGGGCCCTAACTTGGGCCAGCGCGATTTCGAACGGCGCCGGATCGATCTTGAACATCGGCGCTCCGGCGCGCACCAGGTCGCCTTCGTTATATAGACGCTTGAGCAATATGCCCGAAACACGCGCCCTGACTTCGACCTCCTTCGAGCCCTCGATCTGGCCGACGGCCTCGACCGCGATCGGCACGCGTTGCGGCACGACCTCGAGCACCGCCGCCGGCAGCGCGGCAGCGGTCGGATTCGGCGGCGCGGCGGCATCCGTTCGGCCCCGGCCGCAGCCCGCGAGCAGGAGCGCGAGCGCCGCGCAGGACAGGGCTAAACGATAGGGACGGCTTGCAGCCCGAAGGCCGGAAAAAATTTGGTTGAAAGCGATCGCTTGCGTCTGCATCGGGCGGGGATTCCAGTGGTAAGGATGGCGTCGTGTAACACATGGGATTATAACCAATCGCAACGGTATCCGAGTCGGGCTTGGGCGTTTCGACCCAAGTTCCAGTCGCGCACTCGTCTGGTCCTCAGGTCAGCGGACGCGGTGCACGGAGTCGATGCCTCGATTGGCCAACTGGTCGGCGCGCTCGTTCTCAGCATGCCCGGCATGCCCTTTCACCCAGTGCCAGCGGATGGCGTGACCGCCGGCGAGCCGGTCCAGTTCCAGCCATAGATCGACATTCTTGACCGGCTTCTTGTCGGCGGTCTTCCAGCCGCGCCGTTTCCAGGACACGATCCACTCGCTGATACCCTTCTGCACGTACTGCGAGTCGGTGTAAAGGTCGATTTCGCAGGGCCGTTTCAGCGCCTCCAGCGCGCGGATCACGGCCGTGAGTTCCATGCGATTATTGGTGGTGTCGGGCTCGCCGCCGCAAAGCTCCGTCTCGCGGCCGTCGAGCTGCACCAGCGCACCCCAGCCGCCCGGACCGGGATTGCCCTTGCAAGCGCCATCGGTGTAGATGCGCCCCCGCGCCGCGCCGGCCGAACCGCTCAACCTTCGGTCCCGGTTCTGTGATGATTGCGCTGGGTCACCGGCGACAAGGCTTTCGCCGGCGCCGCCTGGCTGCGCCAACTGGGCATCACCAGGCGCATGCCGGCCGTGCGTTTGACCGCGCGCACCACGTAGACACCGCCGGCGATCGGCCACCAGCGGTCGCCGGCCTTTTCCATGAACGCCGAGCGCTCCAGCCATCTTGTTTGCGAGAACGGCGGCGCGTAGCAGCCGAAGCGGCCGCCGTTCAGCTCGAAACCCAGCAGCTGCAGCCAGTCTTTCAGACGCAACAGGCCGATGAAGCGGCCGCACCAGGGATATTCGCGCCGGCCCGGGCCCAGGGCGCGTTTCAGTCCCCACAGGCTCAGCGGATTGAAGCCGGAAATCACAATCTGGCCTTCGGGCATCAGCACGCGCGCAGCCTCGCGCAGGATCCGGTGCGGATGGGCGCTGAACTCGAGCACATGCGGCAGGGCCACGAGGTCGACGCTGCCGCTGGCGAGCGGCAGGGCGCCGCTGTCGGCAACGAGGTCGCTGGCGGCATCGAGGCCGATGCGGGTGCGCAGCGGAATGCGGTTCTGGCGCAGCAAATCGAATTGGGGTAATCCTACCTGGACGGCGTTGAAGCCGAACACGTCCTCCACCGCGCTGTCGAACTGGGCCTGCTCCCAGCGCAGCACGTATTCGCCCTTGGGCGTGGCGAACCAATCAGCCAGATTTGACTTTTGCTGTGCTTCCACGAAAACTACGCCTATGTCCGATAACAATGATTTCGAAGTCGTTCCGCTGCGCGCGTTCAAGGACAATTACATCTGGACGCTTCGGAACGGCCGTTATGCCGCAGTCGTCGATCCGGGCGATGCGCAGCCCGTGCTCGACTACCTGCAGCAAGAGCGGCTGGAACTGTGCGCCGTACTCGCCACCCACCACCACGCCGACCACGTCGGCGGTATCGCCGCGTTGCTGGCGCGCCATGCGGTGCCGGTGTACGGTCCGCGCGGCGAACCCATTCCGACGTTGACCCACCCGGTCGGCGAAGGCGACCTGGTGCAGGTTCCTCAACTGGGCTTGCGCTTTGGCGTACTCGACATACCCGGACATACCCGGGCGCATATTGCTTATTATGGCGCAAATTCCCTGTTCTGCGGCGATACGCTGTTCGCCTGCGGTTGCGGGCGCCTGTTCGAGGGCACGGCGCAGCAAATGGTTGTTTCGCTCGCCAAGCTGGCGGCCCTGCCCAACGAGACCCTCGTGTACAGCGGTCATGAATACACCCTGGCCAACATCGAGTTCGCCACGGCGGTCGAACCGGACAACGAGGAGCTCGCGGCGCGCGCGGCGAGCGATGCGGAAAAACGCAAGAGCGACCGCCCCACGCTGCCCTCGACCATCGGCCGCGAGAAGAAAACCAATCCCTTCCTGCGCTGCCTGCAGCCGGCGGTGATAGCGTCGGCCAACAAGTATCTGGGCGCGCGCGCAAGCGATCCGGTACAAGTATTCGCCGCCATCCGGCAGTGGAAGGATCAATTTTAAGACGCTCTTTTTCCTTGCTTTTCCTTGACCCCAGCGGCTCGCTCGGCTACCATTCCTCGTTGTCAATCGGGTAGGAGGCGCAGTGCCGGTATTGCGCTTTACCGCGGCCATCGTCTTTATCGCGCTCAGTTCGGGCTGCGCCGTAACGCAGGTGCAGACCGATCAGTCGTCTGTCGCGCTCAAGCCTGCGGCCGAACGGTCGTCTGCGCCAGGCTTGCCGACGACCGGCGATCCGGCATCCGCCAAAGCAACGACCCCTGCGGTGACCGCCAAGGCCGCGGCCTCTGTGAGAGTCGCTGCTGCGCCCAGTACCGGAGCCGAGGAAGTCAAAGACAGCCTGCGCGCCATCCCCACTATCGACCTGACGGCGGTACCTCCCGATCTGTGGGACCGCATCCGTACCGGGTTTTCCATGCCCAATCTGTCCAGCCCGCTGGTACAGGACCGGCAGATCTGGTACGCGAGCCAGCCGAGCTACGTCAAGCGCATGGTGGAACGCAGCAAGCGTTACCTCTACTACATCGTCGAGGAACTGGAGAAGCGCGGCATGCCCACCGAGCTTGCGCTATTGCCCATGGTAGAGAGCGCATTCAACCCGATGGCCTATTCGCGCTCCCACGCCTCCGGCCTGTGGCAGTTCATCCCTTCCACCGGCAAGAATTACAACCTGCAGCAAAACTCCTGGTACGACGGCCGCCGCGACATCGTCGCCTCGACCAGCGCCGCCCTCGACTATCTGCAGTTTCTGTACGAGATGCACGGCGACTGGCACCTGGCGCTTGCTTCCTACAACTGGGGCGAGAATGCCGTGGCCCGCGCCATCGAAAAAAACAGGGTCAAGGGACTACCTACCGATTACCTCAGCCTCACCATGCCTACCGAGACACGCTATTATGTGCCGAAACTGCAGGCGCTGAAGAACATCATCGCAAATCCGCATTCCTTCGGCGTCGACCTCGAGCCTGTGCCCAACACGCCCTATTTCGTGACGGTGCAAAAGACGCGCGACATGGACGTGCGCCTTGCCGCCAAGCTGGCCGACATGCCGCTGGCGGAGTTTCTCGCGCTCAATCCCGGCCACAACCGCCCGATAATCGTTGCCAACGGAACGCCCGCGCTGGTGCTGCCTGCCGACAAGGCGAAAATCTTCCTCGCCAACCTCGAGGGCAATGACCAGCCGCTGGTTTCCTGGCAGATCTATACCCTGAGACCGGGCGACAAGCTGGACCATATCGCCGCCAGGAGCGGCGTCTCGCTTGCGCGGCTCAAGGAAATAAACGGCATAGGGCGGCGCACCAAGGTGGCACCGGGCTACCAATTGATGCTGCCGCTGAAAGGCGCATCGCTCGAACCGCTGCCGGCCATGTTCCGGCCGCCGGCTTCGCCCGAGGCGCGCACGGCGGTACGCAAGGTGAGCTACACGGTGCAGCGCGGCGATACGCTCCCCCGGATTGCCCAGCGCTACAAAGTCAGCACCGACGATCTGCGTACCTGGAACCAGATCGGGCGGCTTGCGGCCGGCCAGCACCTGGTGATACAGGTGCGCCAGACGGGTCCGGTGAAGAACGCGAAATCAGCCAACAAAAAACGCGCAGTCAAGAAGAAGAAGTAGTAGACCTAAAACTGTGCCGCTAGAACTTGCGCGGACGGCGCCCCGTCCGCGCGGATCACCGATTATGCGCGGATGAAAAACGTATCCGCGCACAATCGGCGATCTTGGATTAAAACCAACCCGAAACCACTTTTGCTTTTATCCAGAACCGCGTTTTTGGTGCGGATACGCTTTTCATCCGTACCAAAAACGCGGTTGGCGCGCGGAGCGCGCAATGCTAGCGCGCCGACGGTATTCAAGACGCCGTATACAGCAAGCAACTTACCTCATGGCTGTCGCCAAGGCGCACCGCGTCGGGAT
>DAIRFM010000014.1:0-13215 GCA_036795025.1 Burkholderiales bacterium
GCCAAGCTGCCCGCCGCGCTCGCCTCGGTGCAGGCATGGGTGCAGCAAAAGCTTTAGCTACGGACTGATGCGGACGAAATCCGCGGCGAGTAACGCTTGCTAACTTAGGGCGAATCGTGCTTGAATCCGTACTGGAGACTTTCGACATGAATTGCGTGTGCGTTTTCTGGTTTCACTTTTATGGCTTTCCCCAGCCGCTGGCGGAGGGATTGAGCTAGATACACGCCCAAGCATCCCGAAAAACCGCCAGCGCCGACAGCCTGGCGGTTTTTTTTTGACCCGAGATCAGGCTATGACTATGACCGCCAGCGCAAGCCATGCAAATCCGCCGACGCGGGCCGACGCCACCGACCGGTTGCGGGCTTACCGGTATCAAGGAGAAATCATGACCCACAAGGTTGACGACGTCCGCATCCGCGAAATAAAGGAACTCGCACCGCCGTCGCACGCCATCCGCGAGTTTCCCGTATCCGACGCCGCCGAGCGGGTAACCTACGAGGCGCGCCAGGGCATCCACGGCATACTGCACGCGGCGGACGACCGGCTGCTGGTGATCATCGGGCCGTGCTCGATCCATGATCCTAAATCGGCGCTGGAATATGCGCGGCGCCTGGCGCAGGAAAAGGCGAAGTACGCAGCCGATCTGCTCATCGTGATGCGCCTTTATTTCGAGAAGCCGCGCACCACCGTCGGCTGGAAAGGGCTCATCAACGATCCGCACCTGGACGGCACCTTCCAGATCAACGAGGGCCTGCGCCTTGCGCGCAGCGTGCTGCTCGATATCAACGAACTGGGCGTGCCGGCCGGCGTGGAGTATCTCGACATGATCACGCCGCAGTACATTGCCGACCTGGTGAGCTGGGGCGCGATCGGCGCGCGCACCACCGAATCGCAGGTGCACCGGGAACTTGCGTCGGGGCTGTCCTGCCCGGTCGGATTCAAGAACGGCACCGATGGCAATATCCGGATTGCAGTAGATGCGATCAAGACTTCGCGCCAGCCGCATCACTTCCTCTCGGTCACCAAGGGCGGGCACTCGGCCATCGTCTGCACTAACGGCAACGAGGACTGCCACGTGATCCTGCGCGGCGGGCCCACGCCCAACTACGATGCGGCGAGCGTGGACGCGGCGGCCAGGCAACTGGCCTTGGCCGGGCTGGAGCAGCGCTTGATGATCGATTTTTCCCACGCCAACAGCTCCAAGGACTATCAGCGCCAGATGGAGGTTTGCGCCGACGTGGCGGGTCAGGTTGCCGCGGGGGATGACCGCATCATCGGCGTGATGGCGGAATCGCATCTGCATCCCGGGAGGCAGGACTTGGTGCCGGGCAAGCCGCTGGCCTACGGTGTATCCATCACTGATGCCTGCATCGGCTGGGACGACAGCGTCAAGATGCTCGAGCGCCTGGCCGACGCGGTGCGCAGGCGCCGGCTGGTGCACGAGGCCGAGGAATAGCGTCGCGCGGGTTCGACCAACCGCGCAGAACGCGGAGGGCGCAGGCGCACGGCCGGGCGGTATGCCCGCTCCGCGCCTCCGCCGTTCGGCTATGCGCTGATCATCGCCAACCGCGCCGCGCCGGTCGTGCGCGCCCGGTGAGCCTGCAGCCCTTATAATCGCGTCCATGCAAACCTCCTCCGGGCAGGCCGCGCCGCCGATGCGCACCGCTTTTTACGTCGCGCTGGTGCTGACGCTGGCATTCAAGTTCTGGCTCGCTCAGGCGCTGCCCATGACCGGGGATGAGGCCTACTTCATCTACTGGGGCGTCTATCCCGACTACGGGTTCTACGACCATCCGCCCATGGTCGGCTGGATCCTGGCCCTGCTGCTGCAGCTGTCCAGGGCCGAATGGGTGCTGCGCCTGCCGGTGATCGTCCTGCCTGCGCTGGTGGCTTTCGCCATGCTGCAATACCTGCGGCCGACGGATGAGAGCAAAGCGTACGCTGCAGCGCTCGCTTTCCTGCTGCTTCCGGTGAATGTCTGGAACGTGCTCATCACCACCGATACGCCGCTGGTGCTGTTCTCCTTCCTTTCGGCCCTGTGCTTCGCCACGGCTTTGCGGCGCGAATCGCAGACGCTGTATGCGGCCTCCGGCGCCCTGCTGGGCCTGGCGTTCCTGTCGAAATATTTCGCCGTCCTGCTGGGGCTGGCCTATCTGGCGTTCGTCCTGACGCAGCCTGCAGGCCGGCGCAGCTGGCGCGGCCTCGCAATCGCATTTGCAGGCGTGCTGCCATTCGCTGCGCTCAATGCCTGGTGGAACTACAACCACTGCTGGGCCAACCTGATGTTCAATGTGTACAACCGGCACGGCGATGCGGGCTGGTCGCCGCAGAATCCGCTGCTGTACGCGCTGAGCGTCCTCTACATGCTGTCCCCGGCCGCGCTCTACCAGTTCTGGCGCGGCCGCGTTGCGTTGAGACAGAAGCTCGCCGAACCGCGCGCACGGTTTTTCATGCTCGCCTGGATGGTGCCGCTTGTCGTGTTCGCCCTGCTTACCCTGATGAAGCAAATCGGCCTGCACTGGCTGCTTTCGTTCGTGCCGTTTTTCTTCGTTGCCGCTGCGCTCGTGCTCAGCGCCGCGCAATTGAGGAAGTCTGTCGTCTATCTCTTCGCGTTCTCCGTGATTCACGTGGCGGCGATCGTGGGCGCCAGCCTGCTGCCGATCGAGGTATGGAAGGGCAGCCGGCTTTACGATGGCATCGTGTTTCATGTCAAGACCGCCGAGCTGCTGCAGCGGCTCGAGCCTTATGCCGGAAAGTACGAATTCTCCGCCGACGGATTTTCACCGGCGGTGACGGCGTCCTACGCCTCGGGCAGGTACTTTTTCGTGTTCGGTACCGCGTCCTCGCATGGACGCCACGACGACATCCTTACCGATTTCAGGACGCTGGCGGGCAAGAACGTCCTGGTGCTGCGCAAGAACCCGCCCAATCCGGCCGATTACGCGCCCTATTTCGCCAAAGTGGAGTTCCGCCAGTTCGAGCTGCACGGCGTCACCTTTTATCTGGTGCTGGGCCAGACCTTCGACTATCCGAGATACCGCGAGCAGGTGCTGCGGCCCCTGCGCGACCGTTACTATAGAATCCCGTCCTATCTGCCGCTGGGCCATTGCTACTTTTGCGAACGATATTTTCCCGATGAATCCTGTCCCACCCGCTAGCGCCGCGACGTTGCCGATGGAACTGCTGAAACTGCTGCGTCCGCATCAGTGGGTCAAGAACGGCTTTGTCTTCGTCGGTCTGCTGTTCAGCGACGTCAGCAACGATTGGAAGCTCAGAGGCACCGTGCTTTTTGCCGCCGCCGGATTCTGCCTGCTGTCGAGTTGCGTCTACATACTCAACGATGTCCTCGATCGCAAGGCGGACCAGGCCCACCCGGTGAAACGCAAGCGGCCTTTGGCCAGCGGTACGGTGGGCATAGGTCAGGCGTACGCGCTCGCATTTGTCTGCGGGACAGCGGGGCTGGCGCTGGGCGCCATGGCCTCCGTTAGCGTGGTGGCCATCCTCATGGCCTACCTCGCGCTCAATCTGGCCTACAGCGCCGGCCTGAAGCACATCGCCATCCTCGACGTGTTCATTATCGCTGCCGGTTTCATGCTGCGCATTTTCGCCGGCACCTGGGGGGTGAATATCGTCCCCTCATACTGGCTGCTGCTGTGCGGCCTGCTGCTGACCGTTTTTCTCGGCTTTGCCAAGCGCCGCGCCGAACTGATGGTGAGCGACGGCAATGGCTCCAATGGCGCTACCCAGCGTCCGGTGCTGTACGACTACAGTCTGGCGCTGCTCGATACCATGATGTCGATCAGCGCCGCCGGCGTCATCGTCAGCTACAGCCTGTACACCGTGAGCCCCGACACCATAGCGCTGCATCGCACCGACAAGCTGATCTATACCCTGCCGTTTGTGCTGTACGGCATTTTTCGCTACATTTTTCTCCTGCACCGCCGCGGCGGCGAAGATCCCGCGTGGACGTTGCTCACCGACGCGCATCTGCTGATCGTCGGCGCTCTCTGGCTTGGCGTCACGCTATGGCTGATCTGGTGAGCGTGTGTTCGATTTGAGCTTAATCATCGGTTTCGGCATAATCTGTCGACGGCGGGTTCGCCGGCGGTGCCTATTTGGCCCCGCCCGATCCGCCTGTCTCGGACCAAGATCATATGGCTGAAAACGCCGGACACGATCGCCTGGCACACCTGGAATACCTGGGCGATGCGACCCAATTCGTAGGGCAGATGCATCGCATGATCAGCTATTCGCCGCTGTTCGAGAACTTCAACATGGCGGAAATCCGGCTGATGAGCCACTTCATGCACGCCTACCGTGCCGGGCCGGGGCAGGAGATCATCCATGAAGCCGAACAGGGCGATTTCATGCTGCTGATGATCGAGGGCAGCGTGGAAGTATTGAAGCAGGACCGCTGGAACACACCCCAGCTTATCGCCTCGGTCGATGCCGGAAAGACGCTGGGCGAAATGTCCATGATAGACGGCGAGCCGCGCTTTGCGACCTGCGTCGCGGCCGAGCCTTGCGTGATCGCGGTGCTGTCGCGCGAAAACCTGGCGCGCATCATTCTGGAGCAACCCATACTGGGGGCGAAAATCCTGATGGAGCTGGTGCTGATGCTGTCGCAGCGCCTGCGCCAGACCAGCGTCAAGCTGGTAAGCCTGATGGACAAAAGCGGCAACTGAAGCCGGCCGCATCTGGCGCAACGGGCAAATCCTGATGCGATCGCGCCGAAGATGTGGCAGAATAGCGGGCGATACTGGTTGGAGGAGGAGGCAATGCATATAAAAAACGGCAAGGATTTTTGGGCGGGGCTGATGTTCGTCGGCGCCGGCCTGAGTTTTATGTTGGTCTCGCAAAACTATCCCATGGGCTCGGCGGTGCGCATGGGGCCGGCGTACTTTCCGACTATGCTGGGCGGCCTGCTCGCGATCCTGGGCGCGGTCGTCTTCATGCGTGCGTTTTTCTCCAAAATCGAAGATCCGCTCAAGGTATTCCCATTCCGGCTGCCCGTGCTGATCGCCTCGCTGGTGATCGGAGGGGCGACTTACTTCGCCGATAGCTGGTTCAAGGGTGCGCCGATGGCCGAGTTTGCGCTTACCGGGCTGGCGCTGGCACTGTTCATCGGGGCATTCGGGCCGCGGGCGATGTTCGTGATCCTGATTGCGGTGATGATTTTCGGCTATGCGCTCAAACCGCTGGGCCTGGTGCTGGCCGTCGCATTGCTGATCGTGCTCAGCGCTCTGGGCGGCCACGATTTCCGCAAGAAGGAGATCGTAATCCTGACCGTAGTGATGGTGCTGTTCAGCGTGTTTGTGTTCGTCAAGGGCCTGGGACTGCCGTTTAACATCTGGCCGGGAGAATAGTAGTCATGGAATTCTCCCTGATTCACAATCTGAGTATCGGCTTCGGCGTCGCGCTGAGCCTGCAGAACCTGATGTACTGCTTCTTCGGCGTGCTGCTCGGCACGCTGATCGGCGTGCTGCCCGGCATCGGGCCGCTCGCCACCATCGCCATGCTGCTGCCGGTGACGTTCAACCTGTCGCCGATTTCGGCGCTGATCATGCTCGCCGGCATTTACTATGGCGCGCAATACGGCGGCTCGACCACCGCTATCCTGGTCAATATTCCGGGTGAGTCGTCCTCGGTGGTCACCTGTTTGGACGGCTACCAGATGGCGCGCCAGGGCCGCGCCGGTCCGGCGCTGGCCATCGCCGCCATGGGCTCCTTCTTCGCCGGCTGCGTCGCGACCGTGGTCATCGCCCTGTTCGCGCCGCCGCTGGCGGAAGTCGCCCTCAAATTCGGTCCGGCCGAATATTTCTCGCTGATGGTACTGGGATTGGTCGGTGCGACGGTGCTGGCGCACGGCTCGCTCATCAAGGCGATCGCCATGACCATCCTGGGGTTGCTGCTGGGCGTAGTCGGCACCGACGTCAACTCCGGCATCGCGCGCTTCTCCTTCGGCATATCGGAGCTTTCCGACGGCATCAACTTCGTCGTCGTCGCCATGGGGCTATTCGGCTTCGCCGAGATCATTATGAACCTGGAGCAGGGCGAGGCCCGCGAGGTGTTCGTCAACAAGGTCACGGGCCTGATGCCGACCTGGAAAGACCTCAAGGACAGTTCCGGCGCCATCCTGCGCGGCACCGCCTTGGGCTCGGTACTCGGCATCCTGCCCGGCGGCGGGGCGCTGCTATCGTCCTTTGCCGCCTATACCCTGGAAAAGAAAATCGGCGACACGTCGAAGTTCGGCAAGGGCGAAATCCGCGGTGTCGCGGCGCCGGAATCGGCCAACAACGCCGGCGCGCAGACTTCGTTCATTCCCCTGCTTACCCTGGGCATTCCGTCCAACCCGGTGATGGCGCTGATGATCGGCGCGATGATGATCCAGGGCATTGCCCCCGGACCGCAGGTGATGACCGAGCGGCCGGAACTCTTCTGGGGCATGATCACCAGCATGTGGATCGGCAACCTGATGCTGGTGATCTTGAACCTGCCGCTGATCGGCTTATGGGTGAAGCTGTTGACCGTACCCTACCGGATGCTCTATCCGTCCATTCTGCTGTTCTGCTGCGTCGGGGTCTACAGCCTGTCCAATGCGCCCTTCGACGTGATGCTGACCGCGCTGTTCGGCCTCCTGGGTTACGTCTTCGTCAAGCTCGAATGCGAGCCGGCGCCGCTGATCCTGGGCTTTATCCTCGGGCCGCTGATGGAGGAGAACCTGCGCCGGGCGATGCTGCTCTCGCGCGGCGACGCGACCGTGTTCTTCACCAAGCCGATCAGCGGGGTGCTGCTCGGCATGGCCATCGTGCTGCTGCTGATCACCCTGGCGCCTGCGGTGCGCAAGACACGCGAGGAGGCGTTCGTGGAATAGCATTTCGGGAATCTCGAGGTGGATCCCGGCGCAGAGGACACAGAGGCTTGTGTCCTCTGTTCCTTTGAGGTCTCGCTTTTGCGAATTCGTTTCGAAGGAGAATAGCTTGACACGATTGATCGGTTTGACGCTGCCGCTTTTCCTTGTACTGGCTTCGCTGCTCGGCTGCGCCAGTGCTGCCGCCCAGAGCTATCCGTCCAAGCCGATTCGCCTGGTCGTGCCTTACCCCCCCGGCGGGCCGCTCGACATCATGGCGCGCGCGATCGGGCAGAAGCTCACCGAGGCGTGGAGCCAGCCCGTGGTGGTGGACAACCGTGCGGGCGCCGGCGGCAATATCGGCGCCGACTTGGTGGCGAAGAGCCAGGCTGACGGCTATACGCTGCTGATGGGCGCGGTCGCCACCCACGCCATCAACCCGACCCTGTACGGCAAAATGCCCTACGACCCGGTCAAGGACTTTGCGCCGGTGGCGCTGGTGGCGCAGGTGCCGAATATCCTGGTGGTGAACCCCTCGGTTCCGGCCAGATCGGTACGGGAGCTGATCGAACTCGCGCGCGCCAGACCCGGCTATCTCAATTTCGGTTCCGGCTCGACCGGTTCGACCGGCCATCTTGCCGGCGAGTTGTTCAACACCATGGCCGGCGTGAAAATGGTGCACATCCCCTACAAGGGCGGGGCGCCGGCGATGGCCGACCTGCTTGCCGGCCAGGTGCAGTTGATGTTCGACAATCTGGCCAACGCGCTGCCCAACGTCAAGGCGGGCAGGCTGCGCGCGCTGGCGGTGACCACGCTCGCGCGCTCGCCGGCCATGCCGGAGTTGCCCACCATCGCCGAGTCAGGGCTGCCCGGCTTCGACCTCACCACCTGGTTCGGCGTGATGGCTCCTGCGGGGACGCCATCCGAAATCGTGGTCAAGCTCAATGCCGAGATCGTGCGCGCGCTGAACGCGAAAGACATGCGCGAGCGGTTGGAGAAAATGGGCGCCGAGCCGCCGGCCAACAATACGCCGGAGCGTTTCGCCGCCTTCATCCGCACCGAAGCGGCCAAGTACGCGAAAGTGGTCAAGGATTCCGGCGCCAAGGTAGAGTAGGTCGCGCTCGAGGAACCAGAACGCGCGCACGTTGATCCCTCGCCCGGTTTCCCCGGCCTGCGCGGGCTTTGCGCGCGTCAGGGCCGGAGGCAAACGCAGCAGGGCCCGCGGTCTTACTTCTTGCGCCCGCGTCTTCCGTTTTCGATTGTGCTGCCGCGCTGCCACAACACGTCGCTGCCGCCGCCGGCGCGGTTCAGCACCCGCCCCAGAACGAACAGCAAGTCGGACAACCGGTTCAGATACTTGCGGGCCGCAGTTCCGACAGGCTCGGCGCGCGACAGCGACACCAGGGCGCGCTCGGCGCGGCGGCAGACGGTGCGCGCCAGGTGGGCCAGGCTTGCAGCGCGCGTTCCGCCGGGCAGAATGAATTCCTTGAGCGGGGGCAGGTCCCGGTTGTAGTCATCCAGCAGCGCTTCCAGGCGGGTAACCTGGCTTTCGCTCATGCTGGCATGCCCTGGGATGCAGACTTCTCCGCCCAGATCGAACAGGTCATGCTGGATGCTGTCGAGCGCCGCGCGAACGCTGGCGGGCAATTCCTCGGCGAGCAGCAGGCCGATCACCGAATTCAGTTCATCGACTTCCCCCAGCGCGTGCACGCGCTGGCTGTCCTTGGGCACGCGCGAACCGTCGCCGAGGCCGGTCTCGCCAGTGTCGCCGGTTCGAGTGTAGATTTTTGTGAGACGGTGGCCCATGCGCATCCAAACGAGCGTTAGGGCAAGGATTGTACCGCAAAGCCCTCGAAAATCTGCCGGCGCCGGACCCGGGGGGCGGAAGTTGGCTGCGCGTTTGGCG
Source organism: Burkholderiales bacterium (assembly GCA_036795025.1). Taxonomy (GTDB): domain Bacteria; phylum Pseudomonadota; class Gammaproteobacteria; order Burkholderiales; family SG8-39; genus 2-12-FULL-64-23. The sequence continues at coordinate 8,757 of DAIRFM010000014.1, forward strand.
CGTGCGCAGCGCAATGAGAGCGGGCCGGGCCGGAGCAGGGTACTCAGGCAGCGAAATCCGTTTCGGCTGGGGGAATATTGTGCGTCCCGACCGGTTCGGAAGCAGTTGAATGGTAGTAGAATATTTGGCCAAAGCAAACCGCGCGGCCGGCTTCGGGCCGGCGCAGACAGAGGATCCAACGTGACGTTGCTAACGAAGTTCCGCAGCCGGCTGGCCGCAATGTCCTCGGTTGAGTACCTGCCAGAGCGCGTGTCCATGCTGTACCGGCTGTCGGGTACCGATGTGCCGATCATCCTCGTTGCGGCGAGCATCACCGCGTTTGCGTTGTGGGGCTACATCGGCGTCAGCCTGATAGTGAGCTGGTTCGTCTGGCTCGGCGTGGCCAGCACGCTGCGCTACGCAATGGCGCGGGTTTATCGTCGCCGCCAGCCGCCGGCGGAGGATGCGGCGCAGTGGGAAAACTATTTCTGCATGGCCAGCGCCCTGATCGGGGCGGGCTGGGGCCTGGCGCTGATGTTTATCGGCCATGAACCGACCTCGCTGCAGGAGATCTCGGTCACGTTCCTCATCAGCAGCATCGCCATGGGCCTGCCGCCTTCGCTCGCGCCCAGCCCCAAGGCTTTTGCCAGCTTCATCCTGCCCATTCTTGCGCCCATGGTCGCGATGCTGTTTACCTTTGGCGGCGGACTCAATGCCTCCACCGGCTTGCTGATGCTGGTGTTCGCGAGCGTGCTGCTGGGCTTGTACCTGTCCAACCATCTGGCGCTGATGGAAACGCTGGCTTACGGCCACGAGAACACGCTGTTGCTGAAAAAATTGCGCGTCGCCGAAAAATCCCTGACTTCGGCGCTGGCCGAGCAGCAGCTGATTTTCGACACCGCAGCCGTCGGAATTGCCTTTGTCAGCCAGCACACGGTGGTGAAATGCAACCGGCGCTTTGCCGAGATCCTCGGGTACACGCGCGAGGAACTCACCGGGCAATCCACGCGGGTCTGGCTCCAGTCCGATGAGCGATTCATGGAAGCCGGCAGCCGCGCCTATGCGCGGCTGGCGCAAGGCGAGAACTATTCCTCCGAGCTCCATCTGCACAAGAAGGACGGCACCCCGATCTGGGTGTTCACGGACAGCCGCGCGATCGACCCGGCCGAGCCCCAGGCCGGAATCATTATCGGCATCGGTGACATCACCGAACGCAAGCTGGCCGAAGCGGCGCTGCGGCAGACCAAGGAGCGGCTCGATCTGGCGATGCAGTCCTCGGCGATCTCGATCTGGGAGTGGGACGCCAGGCGCGGCACGATTTATCTGGATGCGGCGCTGGCGCAGATGACCGGCGACGAACCGCGCGAGCGTTACCTCACGCTCGACGAAATGGTGCCGCTGGTGCACCCGGACGATGCCGATGCGATGCGCCAGGCGCAACGCGACTGTATCGGTGGCCTGCGCCCCCTGTACCGCATCGAGCACCGCCTCAAGGCGGCGAGCGGAGACTGGGTCTGGGTGCTCAGCCGCGGCCGCGTGGTCGAGCACGCAGGCGACGGAAGCGCGTTGCGCATGGCCGGGACCAACGTCGACATCACCCAGCGCAAGCGCGCCGAGGTGGAGTTGCTCTCTGCCCTGCAGCGCGAGAAGGAGCTGTCGGAGATGAAGTCCAAGTTCGTTTCCATCGCATCGCACGAGCTGCGCACGCCGCTGGCGACCATTCTGTCCTCCGCCGAGCTGCTGGAGCATTATTCGGACGGCCTCTCCGCAGATGACAAGCTGAAAATGCTGCACGGCATACAAGGCGCGGTCAAGCGCATGAACGCGATGATCGAAGACGTGCTGATCATAGGCAAAGCCGAGGCTGGCGCCCTGCAGTACGAGCCGAAGCCGGTGGATCTGGGCGAACTGTGTCACAAGGTGGTCGAGGAGTTGCGCGGAGGCGTCGCCAAGCAGCATGTCATTCGATTCGAGCACCAGTTCGAGCGCGGCAGCCTGAATCTGGACGAAAAGTTGCTGCGTCACATCCTCACCAATCTGCTGTCCAACGCGGTTAAGTATTCCCCCCCCGGGAGTACCGTGTCGCTGCTGCTGGCCGAGCGCGATGGCGAGGCCGTAATCGAGGTGGGCGACCAGGGCATAGGCATACCGCTTGAAGACCAGGCACGCCTGTTCGAGAGCTTTCATCGCGCCTCCAACGTCGGCAATCGCCAGGGCACCGGACTCGGGCTGGTAATCGTCAAGAAGGCGGTGGAATTGCACGGCGGCACGATTTCTATCGATAGCAAGGTCGACGCCGGCACCCGCATCAGCGTGCGGCTGCCGCTGCCGCAGATGGCGCAGGCGAATTGATCATGGCGCGGGTATTGCTCATCAACGATGACCAATCGAACCTCGAATTCATGCGCCAGTTGCCGCACCTGGAGGGGCACGAGCTCGCGCAGTTGCGCAATGCGATCAGGCGATGTCTGGGGCAAGAGCGGCCATGAAGAAAATCCTGGTGGTCGAGGACGAGGCGTCGATCCGCCTGAACCTGGCGCTGATGCTGAAGGGGGAAGGTTACGAGGTGGACTCGGCCGAGAACGGCCGCGCCGGCATCGAGCATGCCAAAAGCTTCGGGCCGGACCTGATCGTCAGCGACGTGATGATGCCCGATCTGGACGGATTCGGCATGCTGGAGGCGCTGCGCGCCGATCCGCGCTACGCCGATACGCCCTTCATCTTTCTCACCGCGCTCAACGACCGGGGCAGCATGCGCCGCGGCATGAACCTTGGCGCCGATGATTTCCTCAACAAGCCGTTCACGCGCGACGAGCTGATCGAAGCCGTGAATTCGAGGCTCAAGAAATACGAGAACGCGGCGCGCTCGCTCGCGGAGCGCCTGGTCGCCGGAAACGACGAACTCAGGCGCTGGTATCGGCAGAGCCTCACCGGTGCCGAGCCCGAGCGGCCGCTGGCATTCGCCGAAACCGCCGGCATGACCGGTAAAATGACCGTGGCCACGGTGCTGTTCGCCGACATCCGCAATTTCACCACCTATTCGGAACGCCTCACCGCGGGGCAGATCGCCGAGTTGCTCAACGCCTATTTCGAGGCGGTGTGCCAGCCGATAGTGCGTAATGGCGGGCGCATCGCGAAGCTGATCGGCGACGGGATAATGGTGGTGTTCGAGGCGCGCGCCGCGGACGGCGAGGACAACCACGCCCGTCGCGCCATTCGTGCCGGGCTTGGGATAGTGCTCGCCGCAAACGGCTTCGGTGAATGGTTCAAGCAGCACTTCGATATGGGGGGGGTGCCCGAATTCGCGACCGGCGTGGGTATCCACACCGGCGACCTGATGGAGGTGCGCATCGGCCCGCCCGGGGCCGAAGACTTGACCGTGGTGGGCGACAGCGTCAACGTGGCCTCGCGTTTGGAGGGACAGACCAAGGAACTGGGCTGGCCGGTGGTGGCGAGCGCCGCCACCGTCAGCATGGCCGGGAGTCTGGTGAGCACGGGTGAGTCGCGGCAGTTGGAGCTGCGCGGGCGCAATGCGCCGATCGAGGCCACGGAAGTTACCGGCATCGGCGCCTATGCCGGCGCGCCGGAGGGGCCGATCGAGGTGCCGGCCTCGGTGCGCGCGGCGCTGGCGGAAAATGCACAGATGACCGCGCGCGCGGCGAAGGCGGCGCTGTCGGATACGCTGCGCATCATAACCAGCGAACTGTCGCGTGCGCTGGCCGCGGGCCGGCCGCTGCAAATCAAGGGCTATCGGGTGCTGTCCAAGATCGGCGAGGGCGGCATGTCCAACGTCTTTCTCGGCGAGCGCGAAAGCGACGGCACGCAGGTGGCGCTGAAAATCCTCAACGCGCGGCCGAGCGACGACAAGCAGTTGCTGCAGCGCTTCATCCAGGAGTCGGCGCTGATTTCCGACATCGACCATCCCAATGTGGTCAAGATATTCGACAAGGGGTTCACCGACGATTACGCCTATATCGCCATGGAGTATTTCACCGGCGGCAGCCTGAAGGACGTCATCGCCCAAGGCCTGTCTCCGCGCCAGTCGCTGTCGCTGCTGGCGCAGGCCGCCGCCGCCCTGGCGGAGATCCATCGCCTCGGCATAGTGCACCGCGACGTCAAGCCCGCAAACATGATGCTGCGCGCGGACGGCACCATGGTGCTGGCCGATTTCGGCATCGCCAAGCGGACCGAGGGATCGATGGACAGGACCGTGCACGGTGAGTTCTTCGGCACGCCTTATTACATCTCGCCGGAGCAGGCCAACGGTAAACCGGCGACCGAGCGCTCCGACATCTACAGCCTGGGCATCATTTTCTACGAGATGCTCATGAACCGGCGGCCGTATGTGGGCGATTCCATCGTCGAGGTTATCTCGCAGCACGTGAACGCGCCGGTGCCGCGGCTGCCGCAGCCGCTGGACGATTACCAGGTGCTGCTCGACGGCATGATGGCCAAGGATCCGGCCGAACGCCTGCAGAAT
>DAIRFM010000156.1:0-3143 GCA_036795025.1 Burkholderiales bacterium
GCTCCCGCGGCTGCCCGCCCGGCCAGAAAGGACCGCAACTAGGATCGCAGGTATTGCCTGCACAAGCGTAGTAGCGCCAGGAGTTAGCAGCAACGGCAACTGGCGGTTTATTGTCGGAAAAGCGCTGCCGATCGGCCCCAATCCTCCACATGGAGAGGCCGAATCGGCAGGCGCTCGGCAAGCTTGCATATCCGGCACATGAGGATTTGGATGGCCACCAATACAAACACAAACGGGACCAGGACTCACCCTGCAGCCGCGCCGCGCGACCACGCGCGGCCAAGCCGCGCTTCCTCCCCCGGTTTACTCGCATTAAAGCTGTGCGCCGGCATGGTCGTGCTGGCGCTTGGCCTGCTTCCCGAGTACGTCGCTGCAGGGGAAACAATTGCATACCTGCAGCCCGCAAGCGGCCCATTGTCCGCGTCGCAGGGCGCGCCGACTCAATCTGCGACAACGGCGCAAACCGAGGCTGGTGGACGTCACCATAGTGCCTACTTCGGCCGCGAGCGTGCTTCTCGCGAGGCTCACCAGATAGCGGATTGGATCGTCGATTCGGCGGATAACCGGGGCCTGCCGTTCGTGGTCCTCGACAAGATCGATGCCAAAATTTTCGTATTCGACGCCGGCGGGCGCATCCAGGGTGCTGCCCCGGCGCTGCTCGGCGCTGCGCGCGGCGATGACACGGTCCCGGGTATCGGCGACCGGGAGTACGCCGACATGCCCCCCGAAACCCGCACTACGCCGGCGGGTCGTTTCGTGGCAGCACTTGGCCTGGATAGTCACGGCGAAGACATTCTGTGGGTGGATTACGACGCGGCCGTAGCTATTCACCGGGTAATCACTACCAAGCCCAAGGAGCGTCGCCTCCAGCGCCTGGCTACCCCGACGCCGCTCGACAACCGCATTTCGTATGGCTGCATCAATGTACCGAAGCGATTCTACGAGAAAGTGGTAAGCCCGGCGTTTACCGGTACGGATGGAATCGTCTACGTGCTGCCGGAAACCCGCCCGGCGCGTGAAGTCTTCGGCTCCTACGTCGTCGAGGAGCGATTAGGCCGGAACTACGCAAGCCGAACGGAGGCGCCAAGGTAGGGTTCAGAATTGTTTCCAGCGCGGCGGGCAATACCTTATGTCAGGTCAGGCCAGCCCCTGCTGCAGCAGGTATTCCTCGTAGCTGCCGCGGAAATCGATGATCGCCGCGCCAACTTGCTTGCCCTCGCCCGGCTTCATCTCGATGATGCGCGTGGCGATCGAAGACACGAACTCGCGGTCGTGGGAGACGAAAACGAGCGTGCCCTTATAGCGGTCGAGCGCGCCGTTCAGGGATTCGATCGATTCCATGTCGAGGTGGTTGGTCGGCTCGTCCATTAGCAGGACGTTGGGCTGTTGCAGGATCAGCTTGCCGAACGCCATGCGCTGCCCCTCGCCGCCGGAAATGACCCTGACCGATTTTTTTCCGTCGTCGCCGGAGAACAGCAGCCGCCCCAGGGTGGCGCGGACCTTCTGGTCGTCGTCGCCCTCGAGCCGCCACTGCCCGATCCAGTCGAAAAGCGTCATGTCGACGGCAAAATCGGCGGCATGGTCCTGGGCGCAATACCCCGGGCGCGCCTTTTCCGCCCATTTCACCGTCCCGTAGTCCGGTTTCAAATCGCCCCACAGGCAACGCAGCAGCGTGGTCTTGCCGATGCCGTTGGGACCGATGATGGCGACCTTCTCCCCGGCTTCGATGGCGAGATCGAGGCCCTTGATCAGGGGCTTGTCGTAGCTCTTGGAAAGGCCCTTCACTTCCACCGCGAGGCGGTGCAGCTTTTCGCGTTCGTCGACCTCGAAGCGGATGTAGGGATACTGGCGGCTGGAGGGCTTGACGTCCTCGAGCTTGATTTTCTCGATCTGGCGCGCGCGCGAAGTCGCCTGGCGCGCCTTGGATTTGTTGGCGGAGAAGCGGCGCACGAAGTCCTGCAGCTCGGCCACTTTCTCCTTCGCCTTGGTGTTGGCCGCGAGCAGTTGTTCACGCACCTGGGTCGAGGCGAGCATGTAGTCGTCGTAGTTGCCCGGATAGACGCGCAGCGTGCCGTAGTCCATGTCGGCCATGTGCGTGCACACGCTGTTGAGGAAATGCCGGTCATGGGAAATGATGATCATGGTGCAGCTGCGCGCGTTCAGCACGTCCTCGAGCCAGCGGATCGAGTTGATGTCCAGGTTGTTGGTCGGCTCGTCCAGCAGCATGATGTCCGGATCTGCGAACAGCACCTGCGCCAGCAGCACGCGCAACTTCCAGCCCGGCGCGATCGCGCTCATGGGGCCGTTGTGCTGCTCGATCGGGATGCCCACGCCATGCAGCAACTCGCCGGCGCGCGCCTCGGCGGTGTAGCCGCCGAATTCGGCGTACCTCGCCTCCAGGTTGGCCGCGTGCATATAGTCCTCCTCGCTCGCGTCCGGATTGGCGTAGATGGCGTCGCGATCCATCATCGCCTGCCACATCTCTTCGTGCCCCATCAGCACCACGTCGAGCACGCGCTGGTCCTCGTAGGCGAACTGGTCCTGGCGCAGCTTGCCCACGCGCTCGTTGCGGTCGACCGCGACGCTGCCCCCGCTCGATTCGAGGTCGCCGCCGAGGATTTTCATGAACGTGGATTTGCCGCAGCCGTTGGCGCCGATGAGGCCGTAGCGGTTGCCCTCGCCGAACTTGACCGAGACGTTCTCGAACAAGGGCTTGGCGCCGAACTGGATGGTGATGCCGGAGGTGACGATCAAGGAGTTTCCGTTTCTGGGGTGTGGCCGGAAGAGGCGCGATTCTACCGGAAAGCGGGTCCCGCGCCCCGCTTAATTCAGCTCCCGGTGAAGCGATGGATCAGCCTGCGGTCCTTCTTCGTCGGGCGCCCCTTCACGCCCGCGGCCGGATGCGGCTGGGCCTTGCGCAGCGCAATCGCCGCCTGGCGGCGGGCGCGGCTGTCCTCGCGCTCGGCATAGAGCAGCGCCGCCTGCGCCGCGGGGCCGCGCTGCCGGGACAGCGCTTTGACCTCGACCACCCACTCCAGCTCACCCACGCGAATCGCCAGCTCGTCCCCGGGCTTGAGTCCGCGCGAGGGTTTTGCGCTCTCGCCGTTCAGCCGCACCTTGCCGCCGTCCACGGCCTTGGCCGC
>DAIRFM010000156.1:3243-4990 GCA_036795025.1 Burkholderiales bacterium
ACCACGGTTGCAACCGCAACCAGCATGAACAGGGATGCCGTGCCGAACACCCATTGCGGCAGGTGCTGATCGAGCATCCATCCGAACAGCAGCGGCGACAGCGATCCGCCGAGGTCGAGGCCCGAGTAGACGAAGCCATACACCTTGCCGGTCGCCCCGGGCGGCGTCGCGCCGCGCACCAGGATATCGCGCGAAGGCTGGGTGGAGAAAATGAAGAATCCGACCAGGGTCATGGTGCCCGTCAATAGCCACAGGGGCACCGCGCCGCTCGCGAGGAGCAGCGTCAGCGCGGCGCCGATCAGCATGCCCGACGCCGCGACCAGATTGTGGCGGCTGCTGTGCGCCGCGGCGATGCCGCCCGCGACGATGCCGACGATGCCGCCAAACAGAAATCCCGTCAGCGCCGCGCTCGCGGCGACCAGCGGCGCGCCATACAAGGCCGTGGTCACCGACACCGAAAACGTCTGCAGGCCGATCAGGGCCATGGAGTAGAAGGTGAAGAAAGCAAAACACTTGAGCACCGGCTTGGACATGAGCGCGCGCACGTCGTCCTTAAGGCCCCTCTCTCTCGCGCCCTCGGCCTTGTGCCGGTGCCCGCCGGCATCGGCCTGTGCGCCGGATATCGCCGGGCGGCTGGCGATAATGGCCGTGATCAGCAGTCCGAGAACGCCGGCTGCGACCGTGGCCGCGCGCCAACCGTACAGCGTGGATATGCCGATGCTGAAAACGGGGGCTGCGAGCCAGCCGAAATTGCCGCCGATGCCGTGCGTGCTGAACGCATAACCGAGCCGTTTCGGATTCACCTTGGCGTTCAGGATGGCGAAATCGGCCGGGTGAAACACGCTGTTGCCGACGCCCGCCAACAGCGCCACCGCCACCAGCATCCAGTAGGAGGTCGCCAGACCGGTGAGCAGCATCGCCAGGGAAAACGTGGCCATGCCGAACAGCAGCACGCGGCGCGCGCCGTAACGGTCGACGATGAAGCCGGCCATGGTCTGCGAGATGCCGGAGACCGTATACATGACCGAGACCATCAGGCCGAGCGCTGCGTAGCCGACGCCGAATTCGTCCTTGAGTAACGGGAACAGCGGCGCCAGAATCAACTGCAGGAAATGCGACAACAGATGCGCAAAACCAACCAGGCCGATGACTTCGGCGTCGTGTCTGAGTTCGGTCGTGCTGGCGCTCATCGCTTCATGCTCGTCTGAAATCGAGCGTGTGATTCTCCGCCAAGGCAGAGTCCGGCGCAACCTGTAATCGCGCCAAAACCACGCGCGGATCAGGGTGATTGTGAGCCTGCGCGCTCTCGCGCATAATGGCACGGCCAAACCGAAAGAAGCGCCCGCATGGTTCTACGAATCAGCCTTTTTGTCGTCGCCGCATTGCTTCTGGGCTCCCATTTTCTGCGCGCAGGAAATTTCGTAATGGTGACGCTGTGCCTCGCCGCACCGCTGCTGTTCTTCTACCGCAAGCGCTGGAGCCTGATCGTGTTGCAGGTCCTGGCCTATTGCGCGGCCGGGACCTGGATCGCGGTGGCGATTCAACTCGTGCAAACGCGCCAGCAATTGGGACAGCCATGGACCATTGCCGCCATTATCCTGGGATCGGTCGCGCTGTTCACCTTGCTGGACGGGCTGCTGCTGAATTCCCGCGCGATCAGGGAGCGTTACCCGGACTAGTCCGGCTTGCTTGGCCCGCGGAGAGGAGCAGGCGGGACCGCTCAGACGGCGGGCGGGAGCGGATCGGG
>DAIRFM010000015.1:0-13061 GCA_036795025.1 Burkholderiales bacterium
GCGCGAAGTCGTCGAGTTTGAGGATGGTGCCGCAGCCGTCGGAGGGATAGATCTTGGCGCCGCCGCCGACGTGCAGCATCGAGGCGATGCCGATGCCGTGCTTTATCGGTCCGGGAGCATTGCGGTTTTTCACGTTCTCCGCGTGCTTGCGCCGGAAATCGCTGCGCTCGGCGGCGATAGTCAGGCAGTCCTTGAAGCCGCAACTCTTGAAATCCATGCCCTGCCCGCTGACCTCGCCTTCGTCCTGGGCGTTCTTCAGACGGAACTCCAGCGGGTCCATGCCGATCGCTTCAGCCATCTTGTCCATGTGCGCTTCGACGGCGAAGGTGGCCTGCAGGTTGCCGTAGCCGCGGAAGGACCCGGCGTAGGGGTTGTTGGTATAGACCGCCGTGGTGTGATAGTCGCAATTCGGCACCCGATACAGCGAGGAGAAGGTCTGCATCATCACGAACGGCGTGGTCGCGCCCCAGGAGGTATAGGCGCCGTTGTCGTGCAGCGTGTGCACCGTGCGGAAGGTCAGGGTGCCGTCCTGCTTGCAGCCCGAGCGCAGCGTGAGCAGTACCGGCTGGCGGGTAGGCGAGGAGATGAACTCTTCCTCACGCGTGAACACCAGCTTTACCGGCCGTTTCGCCGCGCGCGCGAGGAACACGCAAATCACCTCGAACGGGTAGATGTCGAGCTTGGAGCCGAAACCGCCGCCGATGGAGGGCTGGATGATGCGGATGCGGCCCGGGTCCATGTTGAGAATTTCGGCAAACTCGCGCTTGTGCAGGAAGGGCACCTGCGTGTTCGAGTACATGAGCAGGTTGCCCGATGCATCGAAGTCGGCGATCATGCCCGAGACGCCCAGGCAGCAGTGGGTCACGTAGTGCAGCTTGAAGGTGTCCTCGACCACCACGTCCGACTCGGCTTCGGCCTGCACCACGTCGCCGTGGCAGTAATCGAAACGCATGGCAATGTTGTCCGGCTTGCCGGTGAACGCGACCGGGCCGATGGGCTTCAGGGCGTCCTCGCCGCCGGGCCGGTGCGGTTCCGGGTGGATCAGCGTCGCGCCCGGCTTGATCGCCTCTGCGGGGTCGGTGAGGATAGGCAGGTCTTCGTACTCCACTTTGATCAGCCTCAAGGCCTCCAGGGCGATCTGTTCGGACTCCGCCGCCACCGCGGCGACCTCGTCGCGCAGGCTGCGCACCTTGTCCGTCTTCAACGGCAGGTGATCCTTGGCCACGCCGATGGGACGCTGGTCGGCTATGTCCGCCGCGGTAATCACCGCATGCACCCCGGGCAGCGCCTTGGCCGCCGCGGTGTCGATGCTCTTGATGCGGGCGTGCACGCGTGCCGAGCGCAGGATCTTGCCGTAGAGCTGCCCCGGCAGATCGATGTCGTGGATGTAGCGCGTCTTGCCGCTGGCCTTTTCCGGCGCGTCCATTTTCGGGATGCGCTTGCCGATGAGGGTGTCGGGCTGGATGTATATGATTTTTTCCGCGACTTTCATGGCGTTGCTCCTTGCTTGCCGGCTTGGCTCACGGAGGCAATCGCATCCACGATTTTCGTGTAGCCGGTGCAGCGGCAAAGATTGCCTTCGATTCCGCGCTTGATGGCCTCGGCATCGGCGTGCGGATGCGTGGCGAGCAGATGGCTCGCTTGCATCACCATGCCGGGGGTGCAGTAGCCGCATTGCACCGCGCCGTGCTCGACGAAGGCCGCGCGCAGCGCGTCGGCTTTTGCGTCTGCGGCAAGTCCTTCGATGGTCACCAGGTCGCGGCCGTGGCAGTCCACCGCGAACATGAGGCACGAGTTGAGCGACATGCCGTCGACCAGAATGGTGCACGCGCCGCACTCGCCCTCGCCGCAGCCGTACTTGGTGCCGGTGAGGCCGACCACTTCGCGCAGCATGTCCAGGGCGCTCATGTCCACGCGCACCGTGGCGCGCCGCCTGACGCCGTTCAGGGTGAATTCGATGTCATGCTTGAGCGACATGGGCGAGCATCCTCTTGGTGATGTTGTGGATCAGTTCCTTGCGATACCAGGCGGTGGCCCGAATATCGTCGATCGGCGTAACCTCGTCGCGCGCAACGTTCGCCACAGCTTCTATGGTTGCAGGGTCGAGGCCCTTGCCTTCCAGGGCCTGCTCGGTGCGTCGCGCGCGCATCGGGATCGGCGCCACCGCGCCAAAGGCGACGCGCACATTGGACAGCGCGCCGTTCTTCAGCACGCCGGCGATGCCGATCGAGATGGTGGAGATATCCAACGCCGGCCGCGTGCCAAACTTGAAGAAACGGGCGTAGTGATTCGCGCTCGGCAGCCCGATACGCAGGCCGACGAGCAACTCGGCTGGGCGGCGCCGGGTCTTGCCCGGCCCGACGAAGAATTCGGCCAGCGGCATGCGGCGCCGGGCCAGGCTGCCGTTGGGTTTGGAGGCGAGTTCGACCTCGGCATCCAGCACCAGCAGGGGCACCAGCATGTCCCCGGCGGGCGAGGCGTTGCAGACGTTGCCGCCGAGCGTGGCGGCGTTGCGGATCTGGTCGCTGGCGAAATGGTCGCAGGCTTCGATGAGTATCGGCAGGTGCTTTTTGACGAGGTCGCTCTGCATGATCTCGGTGATGGTGGCGAGCGCCCCGACGCGGATCGTGCCGCCGTCGATCGCTATGCCTTTCAGCTCCGGGATGTGGTGGATATTCATCAGCATGCGCTTGATCTTCAGCCGCCCGCCCTGGCTCTGCGGCATCAAGTCGGTGCCGCCGGCGAGGATGGTGACCTCGCCCGAGCGCTGCAGGTACTCGGCCGCCTGCTCCAGGCTGGAGGGTGCGACATATTGTTCGATTTCGGTCATTGGCATTGCCTTAAAAACGGATCGGTTCCCGGTAGCGCCCGTATACTTTTACCATTTCATGCGTGATCTCGCCGACGCTGGCGTAGGCCTTCACCGCCTCAACGATGGCGGGCATGACGTTCGCCCCGGTTTCCGCGTCTTGGCGCACGCGTGTCAGGGCTTGATCGACCTTTGCCTGGTCGCGCTCGGCGCGTATGCGTTTCAGGCCATCGATCTGTACCCGGGCATCTTCCTCTTTATATGGATGGAACTCGACCGGATGATCTTCCTCGCGCTCGTTTCGATAGCGGTTGACGCCCACCTTGGGAAAGCGGCCGGACTCGATGTCGCGCTGCATGCGGTAGGCCTGCGCCGAAACCCTGGCCTGGATGATGCCCTCTGAAACCAGCTTGACGATTCCGCCCTCGGCGTCGGTTTCGGCCATGATCTTGGTAATCTTGTCGCGCATCTGGTTGGTCATGGTCTCGACGTAGTAGGACCCGGCAAGCGGGTCCGCCGTTTCGGTCAGGCCCATCTCCTCGATCAGGATCTGCATCGTGCGCAGCGAGATGCGCGCGGAGTACTCGGTGGGGATGGTGTAGGCCTCGTCGTAGGAGCAAAGCGCCATGGTCTGCGCGCCGGAGAGCGCGCTGATCAGGGCATAGTACGCGCCGCGCACGATGTTGAGCTCCGGTTGCTCGAAGGTCAGCCCGCCGCCGCCACCGCCGGCGATCATGCGCAGCCACATCGAGCTGGGCTTCTCCGCGCCGTACTCCTCTTTCATGATCTTGGCCCACAGGCTGCGGCCGGCGCGGAACTTGCACACCTGCTCGAAGATATTGCCGAAGATATTGAAGTTGTAGGACAGCCGCCCGGCGAACTCGTCGATGGAGAGGCCGCGCTTCAGCACCTCGTCGGCATAAGCCTTGGCGATGCAGAAGGCGTAGGCCATTTCCTGCGCCGGCGTCGCGCCGGACTCGCGGATGTGGTAGCCGCAGACCGAGACCGGGCTGTACCTGGGCGCGTGCTCGGCGCAATACTCTATGGTGTCGCCGACCAGCTTGATCGATGGCTCGACCGGATAGACCCAGGTGCCGCGGCCGATGAATTCCTTGAGAATGTCGTTCTGCGCCGTGCCGCGCAGTTGCGCGAGGTCGTAGCCGCGCTTCTCGGCCATGGCGAGGTACATGGCGATCAGGATCGCCGCCGCGCCGTTGACCGTGAGCGACACGGTGATTTTGTTCAGGTCGATGCCCTCGAAAGCCACCTCGAAGTCGCGCAGCGTGTCGACCGACATGCCGACGCGGCCGATCTCGCCCTCGGCCAGCGGGTCGTCCGAATCCAGGCCGATCTGCGTCGGCAGGTCGAAGGCGACGTTGAGCCCGGTCTGGCCGTTGGCGATGAGGTATTTGAAACGCTGGTTGGTCTCGGCCGGATTGCCAAAGCCCGCGTACTGGCGCATGGTCCAAGGCTGCTTGCGATACATCAGCCGGTGTATGCCGCGGGTGAAGGGATATTCGCCGGGCAGGCCGACCAGCTTGTAGCCGCCGCTTTTCTCGACGTCATCCTCAGTGTAAAGCGGATTGACCTCGATGCCCGATTCGTTGACGACGGCTTTTAGTTCAGGCTTTGCGCGCTCGTTCATTTTACGCTGTCCTTCACGTTATGCCGGATGTAGTCCACGATGGCATCGAGCTTGGATCCCGTGGGGAAGATGCCCTTGAAACCCAGGTCGCGCAACGCCGCGTGGTCCTGCTGCGGCAGGCTGCCGCCGATCAGCCAAAGCTTGTCGGTCAGCCCGTCGGCCTCGAGCAGGGGTTTCAGCTTGCGGCAGAAATGCAGGTGCGAGCCGGCCATGCTGGACAGGGCGATCACATCCACGTCTTCCTCCAGCGACATGCGCGCCACCGCTTCCGGCGTCTGGCGCAGGCCGGTATAGATTACTTCGAAGCCCGCTTCCATCAGGGCGCGCGCCACGATTTTGGCGCCCTGGTCGTGCCCGTCCAGACCGGGCTTGGCCAGTAGTACCTTGATCGGTTTCATGTGGTCGCCTCCGTGAGAACGTCACAGATAGATAGGTAGCACTGTCGGCGACAAACGCCATTCGCTTCGGTCGCATCCCCGGCCCGATGGGCCGGGGCCCCTGCTCTCCGGCTCATGTCGTTATCTCCTTTGCCACAATGAGTTTCAGTATCTCGCTGGTGCCGCCGCCGATCAGGAGGAAGCGCACGTCGCGCAGATAGCGCTGCACCGGGTATTCCATGGCGTAGCCATAGGAGGCGAGCACCCGGGCCGCCTGGTCGCAGATGGTCGCTGCCGCCTCGGTGGCGAACAGCTTGGCCATGGCGGCCTGTTTGTGGTGCGGCAAGTTCGCGTCGCGCAGCCAGGCGGCGTAGTACACCAGATGGGTGGCGGCTTCGAGTTCGGTCGCCATCTCTGCCAGCTTGAGCTGGATCGCCTGGAAGCGGTTGATCGGCTTGCCGAACTGCTTGCGCTCCGAGGAATAGCGCACCGCCTCGTCCAGCGCCGCGCGGGCAACGCCCAGGCCCATGGCGCCGGTGATGATGCGGATTTCCGCCAGGGTCTTGCGCAGATGCCCTTCACCGTCGCCTTCCTCCCGGCTCAGGCGGTGGCTGTCCGGAACGAAGCACGCATCGAAGTTCACCTCGGACGTCGGCAGGGCCCACACGCCCATCTTGTGGATTTCGCGGCCGACACTCAGGCCTTTGAAGGAGCGTTCTACCAGGAAGATGGTGAGCTTCTTCTCCTCTCCGGCCTTGGCGAAGACGGTAAAAAAATCGGCCAGCGGCGCAGAAGTGATCCAGGTTTTCTGCCCGTTGAGTACATAGCCGCCGTCCACTTTTTTCGCTGTGGTGGCGATCGAATTGAGATCGGAGCCGGCATTGGGTTCGGTCATGCAGATGGCGGCTATTTTCTCGCCCTTCAGGGCCGGCTTGAACAGCCGCTCGATGATGTCCGCATTGCCGAGCAGGTGCAGGAACTTGGTGCCCATGAGCGATTGCATGGCAACGGCGGCGGCAAGCGACATGGAGCCGCGCGCGATTTCGGCGAGCGCGAGGCAGAATTCGGTCAGCGCCATGCCGCTGCCGCCCGCGTCCTCGGGGTAGCGCATGCCGAAGAAACCGAGATCGGCCAATTCCTTGAACAATAGTCGTGGAAAGGCGTGCGCTTCATCCAAGGCGGCCGCCTGCGGCGCAATGCGCTCGTCCGAGAAGCGGGCGAAGGTGTTGCGGATCGCTTTTTGCTGGTCTGTCAGCTCGAAGTTCATGATCGTTGATCTTTCTTTGGCTGGACTCCGTATTGCTTTTGTGCCGCCTCGGCCGAGATGACGCCGTTCTTCACCTCCTCCTCGAGCAGCTTGCGATCGCGCTTCCCCGGGTCGCCGTAGCCGCCGCCGCCGCTCGCCACTTGGTGGTACACCGTGCCCTTGGGCACGCCGCTGATCAGGTCCTTGTTCCTGGGCACCACGGTGCGGCCGTCCGGGTAGCGCAGGCGGATGAAGTTGAGCCCGCCTGAGCCGCCGCCGAACAGGCCGAAGGCGGGCTCGAAGTCGCCGTCGCCGAAGGTCACCAGCTGCGTGTCGTCGGAACCGATTTCGAAAATCGTTTCCACGCCGAGCCCGCCACGCCACTCGCCGGCGCCCGCGGAATCGATGAGCAGTTCGTGCTTGATCAGGGTGTGCGGCGTTTGCTGCTCGAACATTTCGTAGTCCTGATCGAGCACGCCGCCGGAGGCATCGATCATGCCGATATGGTCGTAGCCGTCGGTGCCGCGCATGGCGCCCGATCCGCCCTTCAGTCCCATGAAGCCGATGTCCACGTACTTCTCGTTGTTTCTCGGATCGATGCCGGTGGTGAGGGAGGCCAGCAGGTTGTTCCAGCCGGCGGTAACGCGATCCGGCATGACCGGCGCCAGCGCGCGCTGGATGGCGTCGGCGTTGGGCGGGCAGAGGTGGTTGCCGAAGGTGGTGGCCTTCGGATAGGCCGCATTGAGGATGGTCCCCTCCGGGATCACGATCTCGATCGGCTGCACCATGCCCTCGTTGTGCGGGATGTCCGGGTTCACCATTTGCAGCAGCGTCAGGATGGTGGCCGAAGCGCTGGAGGTGAAGGTGCCGTTGACGAAGCCGTTGGTCTGGGGGTCCGTGCGCGAGTAGTCGAACCTGATCGACTTGTCCCTGACTTCGATGTCCACGCGGATGGTGAACTTGGAGCCTTCGTGGCGGCCGTCGTAATAGACGTAGCCTTCGCCGGAATATTTGCCGTTCGGAATTTTGGCGATCTCCGCTTCCATCATCTTGCGCGTGGCATCGAACAGCGCCTGCTTGTGCGCCTCGTAGCTCCCGAGGCCGTACTTTCCGAGCAGTTCGAGCAGGCGGCGCTCGCCCACGGTGCAGGCGCCCATCTCGGCCTTCATGTCGTGCTGCACGATGTCCAGCCTGACATTGGCGAAAATCAGGTTCCACACGTCGCGGCGCAGCTTGCCTCTTTCGACCACCTTCACCGGCGGGATGCGCAGGGCTTCCTGCCACACCTCGACGGCGTTCGGATTGTAGCCGCCGGCGACGTTGCCGCCGATGTCCGCCTGGTGGCCCTTGACCGCGGTCCATGCGACCAGCTTGCCGTCGAGGAAGACCGGCTTGAATGCGGCGACATCGTTGTTCTGGTTGCCCAGGCTGAAGACGTCGTTGTGGAAGATGACGTCGCCCGGGTAGATTTCGTCGCCGAAGTACTGTTTGATGTACTTGCACACCGGCGCCAGCGAGAAAGCGAGAATCGGCAGGTTCTCGGTCTGTTCGAGCATGTTGCCCTCGCCGTCGTAGAGGCCGGTGACATAGTCCTTGGCCTCGCACAGGATGGGCGAGCGGGTCGTCTGCGCCATGGAGATGCTCATCTCGTCGGTGATGGACTTGAAGGTCCGGGCATAGACCGAGAGCAGGATGGGATCGATTTTTGCTTCGACGTTTACCTTCTTGTTCACGTGACGGCCTCCGTCTCTTTTTCCAGGCAGGTTCTGACCAGGTCCTCGCGGCCCTTCTGGTAAAGGGCGAAGGAGCCGTAGGCATCCACGATGCAATCGTATGAGGCGCTGACGAATATGGCGGTGGTCTCCTGTTCGATCATGGCCGGGCCGTCGATCCTGTTGCCAAAGCGCATTCTGTGCCCGTCATAGACCGGGATGTCCTTGAACGCATTGGCCTCGGGGATATAGACGCTGCGCCGGCCCTTGGCGGCGGCGGAGGCGTCCACGCCTGCCCGGGATTCTTCCTTGTAGTGCGGCTTGTCGGTGAGGCCGATGGCCTGCACCCGCACGTTGATGATTTCCACCGGCGCGTTTTCCTGCTCCAGCGAATAGCCGTAGAGCCGGTTGTGCTCGGCATGAAACGCGCGGGCGATCACCGCCGTGTCGCGGCGGTCGATCAGTTCGCGCGGCACCAGGAACGACACCTCGTGGTACTGCTTGATGTAACGGCAGTCGAACTTGATTTCGTAGTGGCGCTTCGCTTCCGGGATGCGCTCTTCGGCGAGCTGGCGCGCGCCTTCGCGCGACATGTCGTCGATGATGCGCGCGAGTCTCGCCCAGTCGATCGCGCCGAAGCGCGCCACGAAGGTGCGCACGAAGTCGTGTTTCAACTCGCTCATCAGCATGCCGAAGGCGCACAGCACGGAAGATTCGCGCGGCACGATCTGCAGCGGGATCTCCAGTTCCGTGCAGATGAGGCAGGAGTGGATGGGTCCGGCGCCGCCGGCCGAGATGAAGGGGAACTCGCGCGGATCGAAACCGCGCTTGATGGTGACTTCGCGCACGCCCTGGGCCATGTTATTGCAGGCCACGCGGTACATGCCGGCAGCCGCTTCCTCGATCGACAGGCCCATCGGCTTGGCGATGTGCTCTTCGATGGCCTTGCGCGCCGCGGCGAGGTCGAGCTTCATTTTCCCGCCGGCGAAAAAATCGGGGTCGAGGTAGCCCAGCACCACGTTGGCGTCGGTGGTGGCGGGCAGCCTGCCGCCTTTCATGTAGCAGGCCGGGCCGGGGTCGGCGCCGGCGCTTTGCGGCCCCATGCGCAGCAGCCCGCCCTGGTCGAGCCAGCCGATGGAGCCGCCGCCCGCGCCGATGGTGTGGATGTCCAGCATCGGCAGCGCGATCTTGCGGCGCGCGATCTCGCCGTCGTTCTTGATCATCGGACTGCCGACCGCGACCGAGGCTTCGAAGCTGGTGCCGCCCATATCGGTGGTGATGCATTTGTTCTGGCCATGCGCGCGGACGTAGAACAGCCCTGCGCCCGGACCGCCGGCCGGGCCCGAGAGCAGGGTGAGCGCGGCCTTTTCGCGCGCCAGTTGCGGCGAGATGACGCCGCCGTTGGATTGCATGATCAGCAGCAGGCCCCTGAAGCCGATTCCTTTGAGCCGGCCGACGAGCTGGTCCAGGTAATGGTTGAGTTTGGGCCCGACATAGGAGTTGAGCGCCGTGGTGCTGATGCGCTCGTAGAAGCGGATCGAGGGCAGGACATCGGTGGAGACGCTGAGATAGGCACCCGGCATCTCGCGCCGCACCAGTTCTGCCGCCGCCTGCTCGTGCAGGGGATTGGCGAACGAGTTCATGAAGCAGATCGACACTGCCTGCACGCCTTCCTGTTTGAACAGGGCGAGCGCCTGTTTCACCTGGTCGAGATTGAGCGGCGTAGTTTCCACCCCGCTTCGGTCGAGCCGGCCCTCGATACCGGCGCGCAGATAGCGCGGCACCAGCGGTTTCACGTTGGTGTAGCGGTTGTTGTACTGCTCCTCGCGGATGCCGCGGCGCATTTCCAGGGCGTCGCGCACGCCCTGGGTGGTGATCAGGCCGCACTTGGCGCCGGTGCCGGTCAGCGTGGCATTGGTGGTCACGGTGGTGCCGTGGACGATGGTGTCGATGGTAGGCACGAATGCCTCCAGCGACAGGGGCGGGCTCATCGCGGCGGCGATGTCGGCGAGGCCGCTCACGACGGCGATCGACGGGTCGCCGGGTGTGGACAGCGTCTTGAAAATCGCCGGTTCTGCGCTGTCGCGGGTGAGGACGAAGTCGGTGAAGGTGCCGCCGACGTCGATTCCGATTTTTAGCGCCATCGGCTGCTCCCCGTGATATCTATGCCGTCGTAAATACCGTCGCCTGCGACTAAAGGACTTGCGCGCTGCGCGCGCCAACCACGTTTTCCGTACGGATGAAGCGGCCGTACGGAAAACGCGGTTATGGTTGACACCAAACAGGACTTGAGGGTTTTATACAAGATCGCCGATTGCGTGCGGATATGCTTTTCATCCGTACGCAATCGGTGATCGGCGCGGACGGTTTTTCGTCCGCGCAAAATCGCAATTTCGCAATGGCGAGGGACGCGATTCAAGTCGCCGAACATGGTTGACATGGGTTTGTCCTTCACCTGCCGCTGGACCGCGCGACCATCCGGCGCACGTCCTCTTTTCGGACCTTGCCCAGAGCGGTTTTCGGCAACTCGCCGACGAACACCACTTCCTTCGGATGCTTGTAGCGGGCGATGCGGCCCTCGAGCAGCTGCAGCACCGCTGCTGGCGTGAGGCTGCGTCCGGTTTTCGGCGCTACGACGGCAACCACGACCTCGCCCCAGCGCTCGTCGGGACGGCCGATGACCGAAGCCTCGGCGATGTCCTGGCACTCCGCCAGCAGGTTCTCGATCTCGGCCGGGTAGATGTTCTCGCCACCGGAGATGATCATTTCCTTCCTGCGGCCGTCCACGTAGAGATAGCCCTCGGCATCCTGGTGGCCCATGTCGCCCGAGTGGAACCAGCCGTCGACGAGCGCCGCGGCGGTCTCCTGCGGCGCCCTCCAATAGCCGCTCATCACGTTGGGGCCGCGTACCAGGATTTCGCCGGTGGCGCCTTGCGCCACGTCCTTGCCGAAATCGTCGACGATGCGCAGTTCGCAGTGCGCCGCGGCCTTGCCGGTGGAACCGGCTTTGCGCTCGGCGTCCTCCGCCTTCAGGCAGACGGCGATGGGGCAGGTTTCGGTGGCACCGTAGATCTGCACCAGCGGCACGCCCCGGGCATGTACCGCGCGGATGATCCGCGCCGGCACGATGGTGGACCCGGTCGTGATCATGCGCAGGCTGGAGAAGTCCGCACTCTGCCAGCGTGGACTTGCCATCATCATGTCCAGTTGCGCCGGGACCAGCACCGTCAGCGTGATGCGCTCGCGCTCGATCGCGTCGATGCTGGCCTCGGCGTCGAACTTTGGATGCAGCACCACGGTGCAGCCGGTCTGCAGGGCAGGCGTGGTCAGATTGTTGAGGCCGCCGACGTGGAACAGCGGCAGCGTGGTGAGTATCCGGTCCTCCGGCGTGAGGTCGTGCATGTCGGCGCAGTTGGCGGCGTTCCAGGCGAGGGCGTCCTGGCTGAGCAGCACCCCCTTGGGCTTGCCGGTCGAACCCGAGGTGTAGCAGATCAGCAGCGGCGTCGCCGGATCGAGTCCTGGATCGTGCGGGGCAGGGCCTGCGGCGCGCGCGAGGAAATCGTCGTAGCCAATCCAGCCCGGCTGCGTCTGGCCGAAAGTGACGGCGGTCAGGGGGGCCAGGGTCGCTTTAAAGGCGTCGGTCTGCCCGATGAACTGCGGCTCGACGAACAGCAGGGATGGCGGGCAGTGCTCCAGCATCTGCCGGTGCTCGGGGCCGGCCAGCCGCCAGTTGAGCGGCATGAACAGGACCCCAAGCCGCGCGCAGGCGAACAGCAGGGCGAGCATTTCCGGACTGTTGACGCCGAGATACGCCGCGCAGTTGCCGCGCTTCATGCCTGAGGCCGCCATGGCCGAGGCAAGACGGTGCACCAGCTCGGCCAACGCGGCATAGGAAACATCGCGTCCCGGAAAGCGAATCGCCGTCCGCTCGGGCGTCAGCCGGGCATGGCGGTCGATCCACTCGGACAGGTCCATCCGTCTCTCCTCCGAATCCATGGACGGGCGCTTGCCGCGCCTCGTTTAGCTGCGTTTACCGCCAACTGCCCCGAAACGGCATACGACGGAGAAAAAACTATGCGTCGCACACCTCCAGCACTACAGCCATCCCGGTATCTCCGGCAGCGCAGCCGGTAAACAGCCCGTAACCGCCGCCGCGCTGCGCAAGTTCCTCGATCAATTCGATGATCGCGCGCGTACCCATGGGCGCCTGCGGGTGGCCCCAGACCAGCGAGCAACCATAATTATTCATGGCCATCAGGTCGGCGCCCGTTTGCTTCGCGAAAAAGATATCGTTCACCGCGAAGGGATTATGGGTCTTGATTGCGGACAGATCGCTGAACTTGCGGCCGGCCTGATCCAGCGCGCGTTGCGCTGCCGGCACCGTGGCCTCCGGCATATACGCCAGGGCTGCGCGGGCCATGCCGAATCCCTGCAGGCGCACGGCGATTTTCTTATTCGTCGACAGCTCCCGCGCCTTGTCGCGCGTGGTGAGGACGATGGCCGCGTTGCCGTCGGCCGGATGGGTCTGACCGCCGTAAGTGACGGTGCCGCCTTCGGCGACCGGCTTCAACTTTGCCAAACCCTCCGGCGTCGAGGTGGACACGCCTTCATCGCCCTCGATCGTGCCGGCAATTTTCCTGAAATTGGGTGCCGGTACTTCGAACGGCAAAGTCATGAAGCGCTTGAGGAAGGCGGAGTTGTCCTTGAGCGAGTCGCGGTATTGCTGCTCGCGCCGCAGCACCACCTCGTGCTGCTCTGCGGTGCTGATGCCGTGCTTGGTGGCCACGTTCTCGGCGGTGTTCAGCATTGAATGGCCGCCGAGCGGGTCGCAGCCGAAGTTGTCCATCACCCAATCCTCGGCCGTGCCCGTGCCGCCGGGGCCGCGCGGATTGGGGTAATAGAGGTGCGGCCCGTTCGAAGTCCGGTCGCAGTTCATCACCAGCGCCGTGCCCGCCATGCCGACTTCAATTTCCTGCGCGCCTGCGAGCAGTGTGCGCACGCCGGTGGCGCAGGCTTGCATCAGCGCCGGGCCGCTCGCCTGTCCTGCACCCATCATGCCCAGCAGCCAGGGCATTCCGAAAAAGGAATGGTTCTGCGGCACGGAGAAACCGAGTACGCCGTAGTCGAATTGCTTCGGATCAATTTTCCGCTTCTTCAGCTCCTGGCGCGCCACGTGCGCGGCGAATTCGACACTGTGCAGATTGGCGAAGCTACCCTGCCAGCGGGCGAAGGGCGTGCTCCAGTAGGCACCGTAGGGGATTTCAGCCTTATA
>DAIRFM010000016.1:0-3317 GCA_036795025.1 Burkholderiales bacterium
TCGCCGTCACTGCGCCTTGATGCCGGCGCGCTTCACCACGCGTCCCCAGGTCTGGTATTCGCGCTCGATGTAACGCGCGAGCTCCGCGGGTGAACTGGGGCTGGGCTCGAGCCCCTGCTGCTGCAGCAGGGCCACGACGTTCGCATTGTTGAGAGCCTTCACCAGCTCGCGATTCAGCCGTTCGACGATCTCCTTCGGCGTCTTCGCCGGAGCGACGTAGGCGTACCAGTTCATCGCCTCGTAGCCGGGGTAGCCCGACTCGGCCACCGTCGGCACGTCGGGCAGGAGCGCCGCGCGCTTCGGCCCCGTGGTGGCAAGGGCGCGGAGTTTGCCCGCCTTCATGTGCTCGACTACGGACACCGGTGTCGCAAAACTCGACATGACCTGGCCGCCGAGCAGACCCTGCATCGATGGACCGCCGCCCTTGTAAGGCACGTGGACAAGATCGATATTCGCCCGCATATTGAACAGTTCGCCAGCGAGGTGGCCGGCGCCGCCGATTCCGGAGGTACCGTAGGTAACCGTCCCCGGCTTCGCCTGCGCCAGCTTTACGAACTCGGCCAGGGATTGCGCCGGCACCGAGGGCGGCACCACAATCACGTTGGCGAACACCACCGCCATGGTGATCGGCGCGAAGTCGCGCAGCGGGTCGTAGCCGAGACTGGCGATCATGTGTGGCGCTACCGCGAGCGACCCCACGTTGCCAAGCAGAATCGTATAGCCATCCGGCGCCGCACGGGCTACATATTCGGCGGCGATATTGCCACCTGCCCCCGCCTTGTTCTCGACCACCACCTGCTGGCCGAGGCTCTCGCTGAGATTCTTAGCGATAATGCGCGCCACCGTGTCGGTGCCGCCTCCGGGCGCAAATCCGACCACCATGGTGACGGGGCGGGTCGGGTAGCTGCCTTGCGCCAGCGCGCTCCCGGCCACGGCAAGCGCGATTGCTGCGATCCATGCGGTTTTCATGTTTTCCCTCCTTCGTGATCCTGCTCCCGGGCGAGACAAACTCCAGCGCGCCGGACAAGCATTATTTTTGTAATTGGGCAATCTACTCCAAGCCCGTGACCGAGGCAATGCCCGACCGCCAGCCCCAGGCCGAAGCGGGAGAACGAACCCGGTCCAAACCGCGCTCCGCGTCTTCGCCGACCTTGACTTCCGCTAGCGCCGGGTCTATAAATAAATTGCGCTTAAGAAGGAGGCAAATCGACTGGTACATGACTTTTAATTTCATCTATCAACGGGGCGCAACCCCGCACGCGCCGTAACTACGGCATCGGCACTTCCGCAATGGGGTGCCACAAGCCCCGCCTCAAGCGGGGCTTCCTTTTTCGGCTCCCCGCATCATGCGGGGCTTCCATTTTGCCCCGCCTCAAGCGGGTTTCATTTTTTGGCTCCCCGCTTGAAGCGGGGCTTCCTCTTCTGACTTGCGGGTTCGCCCCCGCCGCGCCCCGGTTCAGTCCGGCGTTCAGGTCCGGCGTTCAGTCCGACGTTAGCGCGTGCTCGCGCGTTTCGTGGAACGTGAGCTTGGGCCAGCGCTCCTGCGTCAGTTGCAGATTGACGCTGTTGGGCGAGAGGTAAGCGAGGTTGCCGGCGGCATCGCGGGCGATGTTGTGCGCCAGCGTCTTCTCGAACTCGGCCAGCATGCGCTTGTCCTCGCCGGTCACCCAGCGCGCGCAGGTGACCGGGGTGCCCTCGAACACCGCGTCGACGCCGTATTCGTTCTGCAGCCGGCTCGCAACCACCTCGAACTGCAGCACGCCCACCGCGCCCAGGATCAGATCGCCGCCGAGGCCGGGTTTGTATACCTGCACCGCGCCCTCTTCGCCGAGTTGCTGCAGGCCCTTGTACAACTGCTTGACCTTGATCGGATTGCGGATGCGCACCGAGCGGAAAAAATCCGGCGCGAAATAGGGAATGCCGGTGAACTGCAGCGCTTCGCCCTCGGAGAAGCTGTCGCCGATCTGCATCTGGCCGTGGTTGGGCAGGCCGATGATGTCGCCGGCGTAGGCCTCTTCCACCTGCTCGCGGCTCGAGGCCATGAAGGTGACCACGTTGTTCACCTTGATTTCGCGGTCGAGGCGCAGGTGCCTGATTTTCATGCCGCGCTCGAAGCGCCCCGAGCACACGCGCAAAAACGCGATGCGGTCGCGGTGCGCCGGGTCCATGTTGGCCTGGATCTTGAACACGAAGCCGGAGAACCGGGCTTCGCCCGGCGCGACGATGCGCAGCGTCGCGTCGCGCTCGCGCGGGGCCGGCGCCCAGTCGATCAGCGCGTTCAGGATCTCGCGCACGCCGAAGTTGTTGACGGCCGAGCCGAAGAACACCGGGGTCTGCGTGCCGTCGAGGAAGGCGCCGAGGTCGAACGGGTGCATGGCGCTGCGCACCAGCTCGACTTCGTTCTTCAACTGCTCGATCTCGCGCGGAAACATCTCGGCCAGCCGCGGGTTGTCGATGCCCGCGATCGCCTCGAATTCCTGGTCGGCGCGGTCCTCGCCCGCGGTGAACAGCAGGATCTCGTCGCGCAGCAGGTGATACACGCCGCGGAACGACTTGCCCATGCCGATGGGCCAGGTCACCGGCGCGCACTGGATCTTGAGCACGGATTCCACTTCTTCCAGCAAAGCCACCGGATCGCGGGTTTCGCGGTCCATCTTGTTCATGAAGGTGAGGATCGGCGTGTTGCGCATGCGGCACACGTTCAGCAGCTTGACCGTCTGCTCTTCCACGCCCTTGGCCGCATCGATCACCATCAGCGCGGAATCGACCGCGGTGAGCACGCGGTAGGTGTCCTCCGAAAAGTCCTGGTGCCCCGGGGTATCGAGCAGGTTGACCACGCAGCCGCGGTGCTCGAACTGCATCACCGAGCTCGCCACCGAAATGCCGCGCTGCTTCTCGATCTCCATCCAGTCCGAGGTCGCGTGGCGGCGGCTCTTGCGCGCCTTCACCGTGCCGGCGAGCTGGATCGCGCCGGAGAACAGCAGCAGCTTCTCGGTCAGGGTGGTTTTGCCCGCGTCGGGGTGGGCGATGATGCCGAAAGTCCGGCGGCGCGCCATCTCGCGCGCAATCCGCTCCGCCGGCGCGCGCGCGGCGTCGGCCTCGGCGGTTTGGGGAGATATAAGCTCGACAGCGGCGGCCATGGGCACAGGTACGCGAAAAGGCGGGCAGTCTACCGGCTCCGGGTGCAGAAGTCCATCGCCTTGTCGGCGACGGCCATGGGCCGGGCCGGACTGCGCCGGGGTTCCCGCACACGGCGATTGAGGTTTAGGATAGCCGACCTGATGGTCAACCAGCAAAGGAGAACATGGTGATGCGCG
>DAIRFM010000016.1:3417-13054 GCA_036795025.1 Burkholderiales bacterium
TGCAGCGGATTCGCCAGATCAACGCCGATTTCAGCTATGCTTGCCCGCATGCCCCGCCTGATCCGCAATACGCTGGTCTCGGTCCGTGACCTGATCGCCGCCGCCGGGCCGTTCGTGCTGCTCGCCCTGCTGTTGCTCGCCGGCGCCTATTTTCTGCTCGACCCGGCCCCGCCCAAGCGCGTGGTGCTCGCGACCGGACCGGAGCAAAGCGACTACGCCGAGTTC
Source organism: Burkholderiales bacterium (assembly GCA_036795025.1). Taxonomy (GTDB): domain Bacteria; phylum Pseudomonadota; class Gammaproteobacteria; order Burkholderiales; family SG8-39; genus 2-12-FULL-64-23. The sequence continues at coordinate 3,643 of DAIRFM010000016.1, forward strand.
GGCAAGCGCTACGCGGCCGAACTCAAGCGCTACGGCATCGAGGTGGTGCTCAGGCCCACGGAGGGATCGTCGGAGAACCGGCGCCTGCTGCACGACTCCGCGCAGGGCGTCGACCTGGGTTTCGTGCGCGGCGGCTCCAGCGACGCCACGCGCGCCGCCGACGAGGAAAAAAGCGGCGTGCCGCTGGTGTCCCTGGGCAGTCTCTATCTCGAGCCGGTATGGCTGTTCTACCGCGGCGAGGCGGCAAAGCGCCTGAACCGCGAAGCGACGCTGACGCAACTGGCCGAGCTGCGCGGCTGGCGCGTGAACGTGGGTGCGCGCGGCAGCGGCGTGACCGGCCTCATGGGCAAGCTGCTGCACGCCAACGGCGTCGAACGCGACAGCCTGCAGGCGAGCCGTCTGGAGCAGACGCCGGCGGTGGTGGCGCTGCTCGCGGGCGAGATCGATGCGCTCGTCATGACCGCGGCGCCCGAGTCGCTCATGGTGCAGATGCTGCTGCAGACTCCGGGGGTGAAGCTGTTCGAGTTTGCGCAGGCCGATGCCTATGCGCGCCGGCTTCCGTTCCTCTCCGCGGTGGTGCTGCCGCGCGGGGTGGTGGACCTCGCCCGCAACCTGCCCGCGCAGGACCTGCCGCTCGTCGCCACCACGACCACGCTGGTGGCGCGCGAGGGCACGCACCCGGCGCTGCTGCAACTGTTCGTGCAGGCGGCGCACAACATCCACGGCGGCACCGGCTGGCTCGCGCGCGCCGGGCAATTTCCGTCGCCGCAGAACACGGAGTTGCCGCTGGCCAAGGAAGCCGAGCGTTACTACCGCAACGGCCCGCCGCTGCTGCAGCGCTACCTGCCTTTCTGGCTCGCCAACCCGATCGACCGCATGTGGGTGGTGCTGGTGTCCATCATTGCCGTGCTGATCCCGCTCGCGCGCGTGGTGCCGCCGCTGTACGAGTTCCGCATCCGCTCGCGCGTTTTCCGCTGGTACCGGCAGTTGCGCGAAATCGAGGATGCGCTGAGGCGCAAATCGGCCTCCCCGGCCGATCTGCTGGACGAAGTGAACAAGCTCGACGCCAAGGCGCAGCACGTCACCGTGCCGCTGTCCTATGCCGACCAGCTCTACGGCCTGCGCAGCCACATCCAGCTGGTGCGCGAGCGGCTGTCTTCGGCGAAAGAGGCGTAGCCATGACCGCGCAGACCGGACGGGACCGGCTTTTTTTGCGGACCACGGCAGTGGTGGCAAGCAGATGGCAATGACCAAGTCCACGGTGCCGCTGCGCACGCCCTTGTTCCGCGGCGAGCGGCGCTTGCGCATCGCGCTGGTCGGCATGCCGAACGCCGGCAAGAGCACGCTGTTCAACGCCGTGTCGAGCACGGCGCCGCGCACCGGCCGGCTGGCCGGCACGCAGCGCGCCTACGGCGAATGCACGGTTCAGATCGGCTTCGACGAGGCGAGCGTGATCGAGCTGCCGAGCATCGGCTCGCTGCACCACCTGGGCGAAGACGACCTGCCGGCGTTGAAGTATCTCTTGTGGGGAGACGAGCGTCCGCCCATATCGCTGCACGAGCCCGGCGGCCCGCCCGCGCCGTTCGCGCCGCCCGACCTGATCGTGCAGGTGGTCGATGCCACAGCTCTTGCGAGTCATCTGGAACTCACGCTGGAACTGTCGCAACTGGGCCGGCCGATGGTCATCGCGCTGAACATGATGGACGAGGCCTGGGACAAAGGCCTGCACATCAACGTCAAGGCCCTGGAGAAGCTGCTGGGCATGCCGGTGGTGCCGACCGTGGCGCTGATGGGGCAGGGCATCTCGGAGCTGTTCGCCACCGCGGTGGCTGCGGTGCGCGCGGCCGCCTGCCCGCTGCCGCAGCCGGCGAGCAAGCACATCTGCGACAGCCTCCAGCCCTTGAGCCAGGCGCTGAACCGCCCGGAAATACAGGCGGCATTCCGCGTGCCGCACGCGCTGCTGCTGATGCAGTTCGCCGCGGGCGATGCTTATTTTCAGGACGAACTGCGCCAGCACTTCCCGCAACTGCTGCCGCAACTCGCGCAATTGCGCAGCGAGGCCGCAGGCAAACTCCCGCGGCCGCTGGAAGAGGAACTGCACGCGGACCGCCACCACCGCGCCGCCACACTGTTCGAGGCCAGCACACGCATGGGCGCCCCGCACGAAGGCCGCGGCTGGCGTTACTGGCTCGACGAACTGTTCCTGCATCCGCAGTGGGGCCTGATCGGCAGCCTGGCGGTGTTTGCCGCGGTGCTGTTCATGGTATTCGAGGTCAGCGCCTGGCTCGATTCCATGACCTCGGCGCGCCTGGTCGATGCGCTGGCCGGCTGGCAGCCAAGCTCGACCGGCGGCGTCATCGGCCGCGCGGTGGCCGATGGCCTGATCGGACTGGTCGGCATCGTCGTGCCCTATATGCTCCCGCTGGTGCTGCTGCTGGTGGCGCTGGAGGAAGCCGGCGTGATGCAGCGCATCGCCTTCGTCGTCGACCGCGGCTTTCACCAGATCGGCCTGCACGGCGGCGTCGCCGTGCCCTTCCTCACCGGCCTCGGCTGCAATGTCCCGGCGATCTCGGCCGCGGCGAAGGTCGCGAGCGGCCGCGAGCGCGTCATCGCCTCGGTGCTGATCACCTTCGTTCCCTGCTCGGCGCGTTCGGCCATCATCCTTGCGCTGGCCGGCAAGTACCTGGGCGGCAGCGGCGTGTTCGCCATTTTCGCGCTGACCATCGTCGTGGTCGCGCTGATGGGACGCCTGCTGGCGCGCAACCGGCGCGAATTCGGCCCGGGGCAGGTGCAGGAAATCCCGCCCTACGCGCTGCCGCACTGGCGCTCGATGTTGTCCGAAACCTGGGAGCGGACCGAGGACATACTCACCATCGTCACCCCGTTGCTGATCGGCGGCAGCGTGGTGCTGGCCTTGCTGCATCACGTCGGCGCCGATGCGGCGATCAATACGCTGTTCACGCCGGTGACCTCGTGGTGGCTGGGCCTGCCGGCGGTGCTGGGCGTGCCCATCCTGTTCGGCATCCTGAGGAAGGAGTTGTCGCTGCTGATGATTTATCAGGCGCTCGGGACGTTCGAGGTCGGCACCCGGCTCGACTGGGTGCAGATCACCACCTTCCTGCTGTTCCTGACCTTCTACATCCCCTGCATTTCCACCTTCGCCGTGATGCTGAAGACCATCGGCCGCAAGGAGGCGCTTGTTTCGGTGTCGCTGTCGGTAGGCGTGGCGCTGCTGGTGAGCGGGGCGGTGCGCCTGCTGCTGGAAGGGGTGCGCACGTTTTCGGCCTGATAATTCAGAAGGCGCTTGCACGAAACAGAATAATCGATTCGGGCAATCAGCGCTCAACCTCATTTTTTCCGGGACTACACCATGACCGGCACGCAAACCATCCGCATGCTCGCGCGCTACAACGCCTGGGCGAATAAAACGATGTTCAACGCGGTCTTTGCCCTGCCGTCCGGGGAGGCGGCGAAAGAGCGTCCGACCCTGTTCAAGAACATGGTCAACACCCTCAACCATGTTTACGTCGTCGACCTGATCTGGCAGGCGCATCTGCAGGGACGCGAGCACGGCATAGCGGCACTCAGTGCCGTTCTGCACGCCGATGTCGGAGAACTTTGGCAGGCGCAGCAGGCGATCGACGGCTGGTACGTAGCCTGGAGCGATGCGCTAGCGGAAACGGCGGCGGGCGAGATCGTGCAGTTCAAGCTCATCGGCGGGAACCAGGGCGCCATGCGCCGCGGCGACATCCTGCTGCACGTGGTCAACCATACGAGCTATCACCGCGGCTTCGTCGCCGACCTGTTCTTTCAGGTCCCGGCGCGCCCGCCGCTGACCGACCTGCCGATTTTCCTGAGAGAGATTGCCGCGTGACTGAAAAATCCTTCCGCCGCGAAGACGAACGCCTGCTGACCGGCAGGGGCTGCTACACCGCAGACTGGAATCTTTCGCGTCAGCTCTACGCCTACTTTCTGCGCGCCGATCGCGCGCACGCGAAAATCCTCGGCATCGACGCGCAGGCGGCGCGCGCGCGCCCGGGCGTGCACCTGGTGCTTACCGCCGCGGATCTGGACGCGGCCGGGTTCAAATCGCTCCCCGGCGGCGTCGCCCTCGACGGCGTCGGCGGACAGAAAATGAAAAAACCCTTCTGGCCGGCGCTCGCGCGCACCCGCGTGCATTACGTCGGCCAGCCGCTCGCGCTGGTCGTGGCCGAGAGCGTGCTGCTCGCGCAGGACGCAGCCGAAGACATCGCGCTCGACTACGAGGACCTGCCGGCGGCGGTGGGATTTGACGACGCGACCCGCGCCGGCGCAACACAGATACACTCCGAGGCGCCGGGCAACCTCGCCTTCGAATACGAGTCGGGCGATGCGGCGGCGGTCGAGGCGGCGTTCGCGCGCGCGGCGTTCACGAGCCGCATGACCATGAACAGCCAGCGCCTGGTGGGCAGCCCGATCGAGCCGCGCGCATTCATCGCCGACTGCGACGCCGAGAGCGGCGTGGTCACCGTGTATACGCCGAGCCAGGGCATCAACGCCATGCGCGGCCAGCTGGCGCAGGTCACCGGCGTGCCGGCGGAAAAGCTGCGCGTGGTCACGCGCGACGTCGGCGGCAGCTTCGGCGTGCGCGGCCCCGCCTACGCCGAGTCGATCGCGCTGGTGCTCGCCGCGCAGAAGCTCGGCCGCCCGGTGAAATGGGTGGCGACGCGCTCGGAGCTGTTCCTGTCGGAGAACCACGGCCGCGCGCTTTCGCTGACGGGCGAACTCGCGCTTGACGCCGACGGGCGCTTCCTCGCCATCCGCTTCGACGATCGCGGCGACCTCGGCGCTTATGCCACCTTGTTCGGCGCCCTGGTCGGCACGCGCAATCTCGCCATCACCATGGGCGGCGTCTACCGCATCCCGGCGCTGTACGCGCGCGCCCGGCTCGCCTACTCGAACGCCACGCCGGTGTCTTCCTACCGCGGCGCCGGGCGGCCGGACATCGCCTGCGCCATCGAACGGCTGGTCGATCACGCCGCGGCCGAACACGGCTTCGACCCGGTCGAGTTGCGGCGCCGGAATTTCGTCCCGCCCGAGGCCATGCCCTACAAAACCGCGAACGGCACCACCTACGACTGCGGCGAGTTCGCCGCGGTGATGGACAAGGCGCTCGCGCTCGCCGACTGGGCGGGATTCCCCGCGCGCCGCGCGCAATCGGCGCGCGCGGGAAGGCTGCGCGGCATCGGCATGGCCACCTTCCTCGAAGCCAGCGGCGCCGGGGGCGCGCCCAAGGATGAGGTCTTCGCGCGCTTCGATTCCGGGGGCGACCTGCACCTCTATGCGGTGTCGCAGTCCGGCGGCCAGGGCCACGAGACGACCTTCGTCAACATCGTCACTTCCGAGCTGGGCATATCGGGCGCGCGCGTGCATTTCCACGAAGGCGATCCGGACCTGACGCTGGTGGGCAACGGCACCGGCGGCTCGCGCTCGCTCTACGGCGCGGGCAGCGCGTTCAAGCTGCTCGGGCCGAAGATCATCGAGACGGCGAAAGCGCACGCCGCCGCGGCGCTACGCGCGGAGTTGCCGGCAGTGCACTACGCAGGCGGCGCCTTCCACGCCGCGGGCCGCAGCATCGGCCTGTTCGAACTCTCGCGCCAGCTCGCCGCAACAGCGGGCATGGCGCAGGCCGCGGCGCATCGCGCAGCGCACCCGATGGATTGCGCCGCCGATTGCCTGTTCGGCGTGACCTTCCCCAACGGCTGCCACATCGCAGAGGTCGAAATCGATGCGGACACGGGCACGGTGGACCTCCTCGCCTATACCACGGTGGATGACGTCGGCAACGCCATCGATCGCGCCAGCGTCGAGGGGCAGGTGCACGGCGGCGTGATGCAGGGAGTGGGACAGGTACTGGGCGAGCACGCGATTCACGATCACGACACCGGGCAACTGCTTACCGGCAGCTTCATGGACTACCCGATGCCGCGCGCCGACTGGATGCGCGGCATACGCTGCGCCGAGCACCCCGTGCCGACCAAGGCCAACGCGCTCGGCGCCAAGGGCGTGGGCGAATCCGGCACCTCGGGCGCGCTGCCTGCGACCATGAACGCAGTCCTCGCCGCGCTGCGGCCCGCGGGCGTGCGCGAGCTCGACATGCCGGCGACCCCGGACCGGGTGTGGCGCGCGCTGCGCGCTGCGCGCACCGTTGCTGCCGCGCCGGACCGGTAACTAGCCGCACCTGCGATCGCGACGGCGGACCCGATTCGAACGCTCGCCGGTCCACGGTTACGTTTATACTCTCGACGAGGGCGCCGAAGGGCTCCCATTTGTCTGCCATTTGCAAGCTGCCATGACACCCCCCGACCCGAATCCGACCTTTTCCCTCGTGGGGCAGATGCTGCGCTTGCCGGAGGAGATTTCGCGGGTGCTCAACTCGCTGGTCATGCGCGGGGAGCCCATCGTCTCCGACGTGGGGGGCGGCAAGCGGCTGTTCCACTCGAGGTTGCGCTTCGTCGATCCGGCGCGGGCCTACATCATCATCGAACTTAGCGCGGATGAATTGGCCAATAAGGCCCTGCTGGCCCGGCCGCGCGCGACATTTCATGCCGAGCCCGGCGGCTGGCGGGTCGAGTTTGCCGCCGCAGACCCGCAGCCGACCTCCCCGCACGAAGGCGCTCCGGGAATCCGGTTGCGCTTTCCCGAGATCGTCGCCGGCCATCGGCGCCGCGCCGACGAACGCGCGGATGCGCCGCCGCAAAAGGATCTGCGCTGCATCATCGACGAGGGCGGCGTGATGGCTTTCGACGGCACCATGGCCAACGTCAGCAAGGGCGGGATCGGCTTCCTGCAATACAATCCGAAGATCAGCCTGGAGCCGGGAACAGTGCTCAAGGGCTGCCGCATCGAAAGCCCGAGCGGGGATTCGATCGTGGTGGACATGGAGGTGCGCTATTCGCAACTCGTGGACCTCGCGGACGGCAGGCAGGTGCAAAGCTCCGGCTGCCGCTTCCTCAATCTATCGGCCGAAGAGACCGCGCGGATCGAGGAGTTGTTCGACCTGAAGCCCTAGGGCCTGTTGCCGCGCACCTCGATCCCTTCCTCGATCGCTGCGGTACCATGAGGGTTCCTGGACCATTGAACCAGATCATCGGAGAAAAGGAGACTGAAGCATGAGTTCTCGCAACAAAGTTGCCATCGTCACCGGCGCCGGCACCGGCATCGGCAAGAGCGCCGCGCTTGCGCTGCTCAACGACGGGTATCGCGTCGGGTTGGTCGGGCGGCGCAAGGAGTTGCTCGACAAGACGGTGGCGGATTCGGGGCCGGTGGCTGCGAACACGCTGGTCCTGCCCGCCGACGTGGGCAATCCGGAATCGGTGAAAGCCCTGTTCGCCAAGGTGAAGCAGGCCTGGGGGCGGCTGGACGTGCTGTTCAACAACGCCGGCATGGGCGCACCGGCGATCCCGATGGAAGACCTAGGCTTCGAGCAGTGGAAAGCGGTGGTGGACGTCAACCTCACCGGCATGTTCCTGTGTTCGCAGGAAGCGATCAAAATCATGAAAAGCCAGGACCCCCGCGGCGGGCGCATCATCAACAACGGCTCGATCTCGGCCCATGCGCCGCGGCCCAACTCGGCTCCCTACACGGCCACCAAGCACGCGGTAACCGGTCTCACCAAGTGCATCTCGCTCGATTGCAGGAAGTACGACATCGCCTGCGGCCAGATCGACATCGGCAACGCCGCGACCGAGATGACCGAGCGGATGAAAAACGGCGTGGCGCAGGCGAACGGTTCGATCGCGATCGAACCGCGCATGGACGTGGCCCACGTCGGCAGCGCCGTGCTCTACATGGCCAACCTGCCGCTGGATGCGAACGTGCAGTTCATGACCATCATGGCGACGAAAATGCCCTTCGTCGGGCGCGGATAACTGCCGCGTGCCACTGCGTCTCGCGGCGATGCGCGGCGCCGGCCATTGCGATAAGCTAGCCAGCTTCACCACAGGAGGACCCAGCATGCGCGCGCAATTCGCAATCCTGGCCGCTCTTCAGGCAGCGGCGTTTTGCACCCCCGGCCTGGCCGCCGACATGTCGCCGGGTCTGTGGGAAATCACGCTGGAAACGCGGATCGCCGCCCAGCCCGGCTTCGCGCCGGAGCCCTTTCGCCTGCAGCAATGCCTCAGCGCGGCCGACACGCGCGACCCGAGCGCGCTGCTCGGCGGGATGGCCAATCCCGGCGCGAGCGGCTGCACGTATACCAACAAGGCGTATGCGGGCAATAGCTTCCGCTTTTCGATGCAGTGCGCCGGCAGCCTTGCAATCCAGTCGCAGGGCGAAGTCTCCTTCACCGCAGACACCATGAGCGGGAGCATTACCGCCGTTGCAAACGTAGGCGGAGAGAAAACCGAGTTCAGCAACAAGGTCTCCGCCCGCCGCCTCGGCGGTTGTTAGCGCCAAGCGCTCAGCGGCCGCCTGACCGGCGCGCGGCGCGGCGGGAAGACCGGTCCAGGTAGCGCCACAGCAGCGCGAGCGAGCCGCCGGATACGATATGCCAGATGCCCCACAACCCCGCCACTGCAACCATCGCCAGGTCGGAATTGAACTGCGCGGCGATGATGCCGAGCGCGAGGCCGGAGTTCTGCATTCCGCCCTCGATGACCACCGCGCGCCGGTCGGCGACGCTGAGGCGCGCGAGCACCGACGCGCCGTAGCCGAGAGCCAGGCCGAGCGCGTTGTGCCCGATCACGATAGGCAACGTGCGCGTGAGCTCGATCAGGAACAGCTTCCACTGGGCCGCGACCGCGCCGACGATGAACAGCATCAGCGCCGCCACGGCGAACCGTCCCAGGGGCTTGCGCAGGCGCACGGCCAGCTGCGGCGCGCGATGCGAGGTGAGCAGCGCCGCGCTCATCGGCAGCGCCAGCAGCAGCACCAGGCTGACGACGAGATCGCGCGGGTCCACCGCGATCGCGCGCGCCCAGACCTCGGTGCGCGGGTTGGCGGCGATCATCAGGCTGAAGTTGAGCGGCGTAAACACCAGCGCCAGCACGTTCGAGACCGCCGAGATGGAAAGCGACAGCGCCAGGTTGCCGCGCCCGAAATAGGTGACCACGTTCGACAGCGCGCCGCCGGGGCAGGCGGCCACCAGCATCATCGCCGCCATGGTCGCCGCCGGCAGATCGAGCAAGAGCGTGACGCCCAGGGTGGCGGCCGGCAGCAGCACGAACTGCGCCACCAGGCCCGCGCCCACCGCCAGCGGATGGCGCGCGACGTAGCGAAAATCCTCCACGCGCAGATCCAGGGACACGGCGTAGACCATGGTCGCCAGCACGGCCATCAAGATAATCTGTTGCATGTCCTCTCCCCGGTCCGGCGCGTAGTCGCGACATCCTTCCCTCGGCGCAACGGAAGGCGTGGACTAACTTCAGTTCTA
>DAIRFM010000017.1:0-4510 GCA_036795025.1 Burkholderiales bacterium
AAAATCAAAGCCAGCAGACTGAGGCAGGCGCCGAGGTAAAGGGCTTTCTGCAATCCATTTGCGGGACAGGACACTAGACGAGCTTGCCGTCATAGCGCCACTGCTTCTTCCACGCAGCCTCGACTGCACGCGGATACTCGGGCCTGCCCAGACTGCCGTTGTAGCGCCCGAGCGCCCGGTACAAATCGCCTTTCTCCAGATCCAGGTAGAGGCGCAGGATGACGCAGCCGTAGCGGATATTCTTGCGCATGTCGAACAGGTCGTCGCCCTTCGCGCCGACGAGCTTTACCCAGAACGGCATGACCTGCATGAATCCACGCGCGCCGGCCGTGGACACGGCGTATTTCTTGAACCCGCTCTCGACTTGAATCAGGCCCAACACCAGCTGCGGGTCGAGGCCGGCACGGCTGGCCTCGTAGTGCACCGATTTCAGCAAGGCGATGCGGCTTTTATGGTCGCGCACGCGCAGGTCCAGCCGCCGCGACATTGCAGTGAGCCATTCGACCTCGTCCAGCTTGGATTTGAACGCGGAGATACGCGGCGCGTGGTCGCTTACGGCCTTGGATAACGCCGCCCGCACGCTCGCGGCAAGCGGCTCGTACGCTTGCGCCCCTGCGAATACGGCGCCGTGTGCCCCGAGGAACGCGAGGCATGCCGCCCACCGTGCTAGCGCGCGCATAACCTCGCTTTGACAAAGTCAATCAGCTCGTCCATGGCGACCGGGGTCGAAGCCTGATCGCACCGGCCCTGATATTCGAGCTTGCCCTGTTTCAGCCCGCGCTCGCCCACCACTACCCGGTGCGGGATGCCGATGAGTTCCATGTCGGCGAACATGACGCCGGGGCGCTCGTCGCGGTCGTCCAACAGCACTTCGATGCCGGCTGCGGCGAGTTCCCGGTATAGCCGGTCGCAGGTTTCCCTGACCTGGGCGCTCTTGCGGTAGCTGATCGGCACCAGCGCCAGCTGGAACGGCGCAATGGGCTGCGGGAAGATAATGCCGCGCGCGTCGTGGTTCTGCTCGATGGCGGCGCCGACGATGCGCGTCACGCCGATGCCGTAGCACCCCATTTCGAACGCGCGCGACTTGCCCGACTCGTCCAGGAACACGGCCTTCATCGCTTCGGAGTACTTGGTGCGGAGCTGAAAAATGTGTCCGACTTCGATGCCGCGGCAGATGTCGAGTTTGCCCTTGCCGTCTGGGCTGGGGTCGCCGGGCACGACGTTGCGGATATCGGCGACGAGCCCCGGCTCGGACAGGTCGCGCCCGAAATTCGCGCCGGCGAGGTGATAGCCTTCTTGGTTCGCGCCGCAGATGAAGTCCGCCATCACGGCGACCGCGTGGTCGGCAATGACCCTGACCCCCGCGTCTGCGCCGACCGGACCGATATAGCCGGGCCTGCATCCCAGATGGCGCTCGACTTCGGCGTCGGTGGCGAAGCGAAAAGGATCCATTCCAGGCAGCTTCTGCGTCTTCATCTCGTTCAAGCTGTGATCGCCCCGCAGGAGCAGCAGAACGAATTCGTCCTCGTGCATCACGGCGATGGCTTTGACGGTTTGCGCGAGCGGCGCGCCGAGCAGGGCGGCGACGTCCTCGCAGCGGGTCGCGCCCGGGGTCGGAACCTTGTGCATGGATGCGGCGGGCGCCGGGCGCGCCGCCGCCGGCGGCAGCGCCTGGGCGAGTTCGACGTTGGCGGCATAATCCGAATCCGGGCAGTAGGCGACGGCATCCTCGCCCGAGTCGGCGAGCACGTGAAACTCGTGCGAACCGGTGCCGCCGATGGAACCGGTGTCGGCGGCCACGGCGCGGAATTTGAGCCCGAGGCGGGCGAAAATGCGCGTGTACGTGTCGTACATGTTTTTGTACTCGCGCTGCAGGTCGGCGTAGTCGGCGTGGAACGAGTAGCCGTCTTTCATGGTGAATTCGCGCCCGCGCATGATGCCGAAACGCGGCCGGCGCTCGTCGCGGAACTTGGTCTGGATCTGGTAGAAATGCACCGGCAGCTGGCGATAGCTTCTGAGTTCGTTGCGCGCGAGATCGGTAATGACCTCTTCGGATGTCGGCTGGATCAGGAAGTCGCGCTGGTGCCGGTCCTGGAAGCGCAGCAACTCCGGCCCGTACTTTTCCCAGCGGCCCGATTCCTGCCACAACTCCGCCGGCTGCACTACCGGCATCAAGAGCTCGATCGCGCCGGCACGGTTCATTTCTTCGCGCACGATCGCCTCGACTTTGCGCACGATTCGCAGGCCCAGGGGCATCCAGGTGTAGATGCCGCCGGCCAGGCGCCGGATGATGCCGGCGCGCAGCATCAGCTTTTGGCTGACGATTTCCGCATCGGCGGGGGCTTCCCTGAGGGTGGAGATGAAGAACTGCGAGACGCGCATGAGGATTCCGGTGGCTATGGCGGCGCTATTCTACTCGAAGATTGCCGCAGCGATTGCAGCGGCGACGGGCCGCTTTCATTGCGCCGTGAAATGTGGAAGAATGGTACAAATTTTAGCTCAAGGTGAATGTGTCATGCTCGACCGTGACGGCTATCGCCCGAACGTCGGCATTGTTCTCTGTAACGCAAGGAACGAGGTATTCTGGGGCAAGCGCATCAAGGAGCATTCCTGGCAGTTTCCGCAAGGCGGAATCAAGCACGGTGAGACCCCGGAGCAGGCCATGTTCCGGGAGCTTGAGGAAGAGGTGGGGCTGAAATCCCACCATGTCAGGATCCTTGGCCGCACCAGAAACTGGCTGCGTTACGAAGTGCCGGCGCAATGGATCAGGCGTGAATGGCGCGGCAGCTACAGGGGCCAGAAGCAGATCTGGTTTCTGTTGCGCCTGGTCGCGCGCGACAGCGACGTGTCGCTGCGCGCAAGCGAGCATCCGGAGTTCGACGCCTGGCGTTGGCACGAGTACTGGATCCCGCTGGAAACCGTGATCGAGTTCAAGCGCGAGGTCTACGCCCAGGCGCTGAACGAACTGGCGCGGTACCTGAATCGGGATTTCCACCACGCCAAACGAGATGCCGCAGTACGCTCAGTGCGATGATTGGGCTTGTGTCCTCGGCTGTGCTTGGCGTGCGTTGACGGGCCGGAAGTGATCCGGCCTGGCTTTACCTCTGCGATGGCGAAACCGGCGGCAGCTTCATCGATTCGCCGCGTTTCTCCGATGACCATGTTCATCAGCAGAGCTTGTACGGTCCACGGTTTTCGGCAAGAATGGGTCCTGCGTCCGGTGCGGGATCTCGCACTAGATTCCCGTAGGGCCAATACTGCATCCGCTCCAAGGAACACGAGATGAACCGCGAATACCATCCCCTCACCGCGCACCGCCTGCAACCGGGGGCACGCTACCACCAGCCGGACCAGGATCCGGAACGTGTGCGCATCGATTCACCCGCGCTCGCCGTCATGACCGATCTGAGGCAGATTTCTGCTGCGACCATCGACCTGGAGGCGCCGGTCGATGCCGCCAACCGCTTCATGATCCGGCGCGGGGTACGCTTGCTGTTGGTGAGCGACGATGAGCGCCAGGTGCTGGGCCTGATCACCTCGAACGACGTCCTGGGTGAGAAACCGGTGCAATTCGCGCTGGAGCGCGGCATCAAGCGCCAGGAGATTCGCGTGCGCGATATCATGATCCCGTGCGAGCGGCTGGATGTGCTGCACTACGCTGACCTGATACACGCGGAGGTGGGGCATATCGTGGCGACGCTCCAGCGCGCAGGCCGCCAGCACGCACTGGTTGCCGACATGGGCGTCGACGGCAAGACCCAGACCGTACGCGGGATTTTTTCCGCGTCGCAGATCGCGCGCCAGCTTGGAGTTGCGATCCATACCACGGAGGTGGCTCGGACCTTCGCCGAAATCGGGGCTGCCCTAAGGCGCTGAAACAAGTAGTGCTGTCAATCGGGACTCGGTCTATACGGTTGACAGTTCCCATCACGTAAATTATACTTAGTCCAATATTTGGAATACGTGTATTAATTTCCATATATTAGTGATTCTGAAGCTAATCTTGGCTTAATTTGATATTTCGCAAGACTTGCCAACTGATTTATTGATAGCTTGTTTTTATTATTGATGCTTTGATCAACCGGAGGAACCATGAAACTCAAGGGCTCTAAAACCGAGGAAAATCTGAAAGCTGCGTTCGCCGGCGAATCCCAGGCTAACCGCCGTTATCTTTATTTCGCCAACAAGGCTGATATCGAAGGCCAGAACGACGTCGCCGCGGTGTTTCGTTCGACCGCCGAAGGCGAAACCGGCCACGCGCACGGCCACCTCGAATACCTGGAGCAGGTGGGCGATCCGGCCACCGGCCTGCCGATCGGCTCCAGCCGCCAGAATCTGACAGCCGCCATTGCCGGCGAGACGCACGAATACACGGATATGTATCCGGGCATGGCCAAAGGCGCGCGCGACGAAGGCTTCGAAGAAATTGCCGACTGGTTCCAAACGCTGGCAAAAGCCGAGCGCTCGCACGCCAACCGGTTCCAGAAGGCCCTGGATGTGCTGACGGATT
>DAIRFM010000017.1:4610-9317 GCA_036795025.1 Burkholderiales bacterium
TACGACATCTGCCACGGTTGCCGCCGCTGCGTCAGCCTGTGCACCGCCTTTCCTACATTGTTCGACCTCGTCGACGAAAGCAAGACCGGCGAGCTGGACGGCGTCGACGCGAAGGATTTCGGCAAAGTGGTCGACCAGTGCTATCTGTGCGACCTGTGTTATATGACCAAGTGCCCATATGTGCCGCCGCACCAGTGGAACGTCGATTTTCCCCACTTGATGCTGCGCGCCAAGGCGGTCAAGTATAAAAAGGGCGAAGTCCGGTTGCGCGACAGGCTTCTGTCCTCCACCGACGCGATCGGCAAGCTCGCCGCAATACCCGTGGTGGCGCAGACGGTGAATGCGCTCAACGGCAACGGCGCGGCGCGCGCGCTGATGCAAAAAGTCATCGGCGTGCACCGGGAGCGCAAGCTCCCCCCGTACAGCCCCTGGCGGTTTCGGCGCGGGGCGTCGGCGAGCCAGCCGCACGCGGTGAAAGACAGCGCGCGCACGCCGGGCAAGGTCGCGATTTTTGCAACCTGTTACGTGAATTACAACGAGCCCGGGATAGGCTACGACCTGATCAAGCTGCTCGACCACAACGAAATCCCCTATGTAATCGTGGAGAAGGAGGCTTGCTGCGGCATGCCCAAGCTGGAACTGGGCGATCTGGAAAGCGTCGCGCGCCTCAAGCTCGTCAACATCCCGCCGCTGGCCCGGCTTGCGCGCGAGGGCTACGCCATCCTCACCGCGGTACCCTCCTGCACACTCATGTTCAAGTCGGAGTTGCCGCTGCTGTTCCCCGGCGATGCCGAGGTGGAGGCGGTGGCCGCGGCGATGTTCGATCCTTTCGAGTATCTCGTCCTGCGGCACAAGGACGGTCTGCTCAAAACCGATTTCAAGCAGCCGCTGGGGAAGGTCTCCTACCATATCCCCTGCCATTCGCGGGTGCAGAACATGGGGCAGAAGACACGCGAGGCGTTGCAGCTGGTGCCGCAGACCACGGTTAGCACGGTGGAGCGCTGCTCGGGACACGACGGCACCTGGGGCGTGAAATCGGAGTACTACGCCAACTCGATGAAAATCGGCCGTCCGGTGTTCAAGGCCATGGCCGCGAGCGACCCGGATTACATCAGTTCCGACTGCGCTATCGCGGCGCGCCACATCCAGCAGGGGATGGGGGAAACCAGAGCGCAGAGAGAGCATCCGCTGACCTTGCTGCGCATCGCCTACGGATTATGAAAAGGGATATGAGCGCAATCCACAAGACCATGCACAAGATCGCGAGAGACAGCCTGCTCAGCCTGGAAACTTATGCCAGGCAACGCAAGGAATTCCGGGCCAGGGTCATGGCGCACAAGAGAGATCGCACGGTTCATCTGGGCGCGCATGTGACGCTGATATTCGAGGACGAGCTCACGCTCCGTTATCAAGTCCAGGAAATGCTGCGCATCGAACGCACTTTCGAGGAGCAGGGCATACAGGACGAGCTCGACGTGTACAATCCCCTGATCCCGGACGGGCGCAATCTCAAGGCGACCATGATGATCGAATATGCGGATGCAGAGGAACGCAAGCACGCATTGTCGAAGTTGAAGGGGATCGAAGACCGGGTCTGGGTACAGGCGGAAGGCTGCGCCCGGATCTATGCCATTGCCGACGAAGACCTGGAGCGCGAGAACGAGGAGAAGACCTCCGCCGTGCACTTCCTGCGCTTCGAACTCGACGATGAGATGGCACGGGCGCTGAAGTACGGCGTGGGTCTTGCGCTCGGCGTAGACCACCCGAGCTATCAAGCCGAGGTCAGCACCGTCGCCGCCGGCGTGCGCGCGTCCCTGGCGCGAGACCTGGACTGAAATTGACCAGCGTCGCAACTTGGTTCCGCTAAAGCAGGACCAAGTTGTCCCTGTGTATCAGTTCGGGCTCGTCCACATAGCCAAGAACGGACAGGATCTCGCTGCTCGGCTTACCCAGGATGCGGCGGGCTTCGTTGGCGCCGTAGTTCACCAGCCCGCGCGCAAGTTCCTTGCCTTCGGGCGAGAGGCAGGCGACCACCGCGCCGCGCTCGAACGCGCCTTCAATGCTCTTCACGCCTATGGGCAGCAGGCTCTTGCCGTCCTTGACCAGCGCGCGCATCGCGCCGGCATCCAGCAGCAGCCTGCCATTGACCTGCAAATGGTCGGCCAGCCACTGCTTGCGCGCGGCGATCGGCATGGTTTCGGCAACCAGTTGCGTGCCGATCGCTTCGCCCTCGGCAAGCCGCAGCAGCACGTCCGGCTCGCGCCCGGAGGCGATCACGGTATGCGCGCCCGAGCGCGCAGCGCGTTTGGCGGCAAGGACCTTGGTCAGCATGCCGCCTTTGGCGATGTGGCTGCCGGCTCTGCCGCACATGTCCTCCAGCCCGGGCGCCCCGGCCTTGGCTTCGCGCACCAACTCGGCCGTGGAATCTTCGCGCGGATCGCGCGTATACAGGCCAGCCTGGTCGGTAAGAATGATCAGACAATCCGCCTCGATCAGGTTGGTGACCAGAGCCGCCAGGGTGTCGTTGTCGCCGAACTTGATCTCGTCGGTGACCACGGTGTCGTTCTCGTTGATGATCGGGACCACGCCCAGCGCGAGCAGCGTGCGCAGCGTCGAGCGGGCGTTGAGATAGCGCTGGCGGTCGGCCAAGTCGGCGTGCGTCAACAGCACTTGGGCGGTATGCAGGCCGTGCTCGCGAAAGCAGGTTTCGTACACCTGCACCAATCCCATCTGGCCCACCGCGGCTGCCGCCTGAAGCTCGTGCATTGCCTGCGGGCGCCTGGTCCACCCAAGGCGCTGCATGCCCTCGGCGATCGCGCCGCTCGACACCAGCACGATTTCCTTGGTGCGGGTCCGCAGTTGCGCGATCTGTGCCGCCCAGCGCGCAATCGCCGCCTGGTCCAGGCCCTGGCCCTGGTTGGTGACGAGCGAGCTGCCGACCTTGACTACGAGGCGCCGCGCCGATTTGAGCAGCAGGGCCATGTCAGGCCGCCTGTTTTTCCGTCAGATGATCCATGATGGCGAAGCACAGCTCGCGGCAGCCCTCGCCGGTGAGCGCCGAGATGGCGAACCACCTGCCTTTCCAGCGATACGCCTTGACGAAGCGCTGCACCGCCTGGTCACGCCCGTCCGCCTGCAGCATGTCGGTCTTGTTGAGCACCAGCCAGCGCGGCTTGTCGTACAGCGCCTGGTCGTATTTCTTCAGCTCGTTGACGATCGCGCGCGCTTCCTTGACCGGATCCACGCTGTCGTCGAAGGGCGCGATGTCGACCAGGTGCAGCAGCAGCCGCGTGCGCGCGAGGTGGCGCAGGAACTGGTGACCCAGCCCGGCGCCTTCGGCAGCACCCTCGATCAGGCCGGGAATGTCGGCGACGACGAAACTCCTGTCCTCGGCCACGCGCACCACGCCCAGGTTGGGGTGCAGGGTGGTGAAGGGGTAGTCGGCGACCTTCGGGCGGGCGGCCGACACGGCGCGGATGAGGGTCGATTTGCCCGCGTTAGGCATACCCAGGAGGCCGACGTCGGCGAGCAGTTTCAACTCCAGGCGCAGCTCGCGCGATTCGCCCGCCTCGCCCAGGGTGCACTGGCGCGGCGCGCGGTTGGTGCTGGTCTTGAAATGCAGATTGCCCAGGCCGCCTTTTCCGCCGCGCGCGACCAGCGCCTTTTGCTCGTGCGCAGCCAGGTCGGCGATCAGTTCGCCGGTCTGGGCGTCGGTGATGACCGTGCCCACCGGGACGCGCAGCACGATGTCCTCCGCGCCCTTTCCGTATTGGTCCGAGCCGCGCCCGTTCTCACCGCCCCTGGCGCGGTGGATCCGCGCATAGCGGTAATCGATGAGCGTGTTGATGTTGCGGTTGGCCACCGCGTAGATGCTGCCGCCGTGGCCGCCATCGCCGCCGTCCGGCCCGCCCCTGGGCACGAATTTCTCGCGCCTGAAATGGGCGACGCCATCCCCGCCCTTGCCGGCGTGGACCTCGATCCTGGCTTCGTCGATGAATTTCATGGTTGGACTGGCGCAACAAATAAAAAAGCCCTACCGCGTGGATAGGGCTTTTCTAGGAGCCTGCCGGTGTTCAGGCCGGCACCACGCTTACCGTTTTCTTGCTCATTGGGCCTTTGACCCCGAACAATACTTTGCCAGAAACCTTGGCGTACAGGGTGTGGTCCTTGCCCATGCCGACGTTCTCGCCCGCATGCACCTGGGTGCCGCGCTGGCGCACGATGATGCTGCCGGCGGAAATCAACTGGTCGCCGTAGCGCTTCACGCCCAGGCGCTTGGACTGCGAATCGCGGCCGTTTCTGGAGCTGCCGCCTGCTTTCTTATGTGCCATATCTTGCCTTTCTCATTAACCCGCTGACGTTATCCTGTGATTCCGGTTATTTCGATTTCGGTGAAATTCTGGCGATGCCCTTGGTGCTTCTGGTAATGCTTGCGCCGGCGCAGTTTGAAAATGCGCACCTTGTCATGGCGCCCCTGGGCAAGGACTTTCGCCTGCACTGAAGCCCCGGTGACGAGCGGCCTGCCCATCTTGAGGTTGTCGCCGTCGGCGACCAGCAACACCTGATCGAGCACGATTTCAGCCCCGATGTCTGCCGGCAACTGTTCTATTTTCAATTTTTCGCCGGCAGCGACACGGTACTGCTTGCCGCCGGTTTTTATGACCGCGTACATGTTGAGACTCCAAAAAGACGAAACAGCAGTAAAAC
>DAIRFM010000017.1:9417-13051 GCA_036795025.1 Burkholderiales bacterium
AAACAGCAGTAAAACTAAGGAACCCGAGATGATACAGCAATTTAGCTTTGGCCGTCAAAAGCTTTATGCTATGATTTCGAGCCCGCCAAATCCGTTTTCCAGCCCTGGTTTCCTGCCCTTGTTCCCGTGCCCATAGAACCCATCCATTCCCTCATCGACGCCGACATGCGCGCGGTGGATGCCATGATCCGGCGGCGGCTCGAGTCCGACGTGGTGCTGATCCGCCAGGTGGCCGAGTACATCATCGCCAGCGGCGGCAAGCGCCTGCGCCCGGCGATGCTGCTCTTAGCCGCCGGCGCGACCCGCTATGCCGGCAGCCACCACCATGAGCTTGCGGCCGTGATCGAGTTCATCCACACCGCGACGCTGCTGCACGACGACGTGGTCGACGAATCCGGGCTGCGCCGCGGGCGCAAGACGGCCAACGCCGCATTCGGTAACGCCGCCAGCGTGCTGGTGGGCGATTTCCTGTATTCGCGCGCGTTCCAGATGATGCTCGCGGTGGACGACATGCGCGTCATGGCAGTGCTGGCCGACGCCACCAACACCATCGCCGAGGGGGAAGTGCTGCAACTGCTGAATGTGCACAACGCCGATACCGATGAGGCGCGCTATCTCGATGTGGTGCGGCGCAAGACGGCCAAACTGTTCGAGGCCGCCACCCGCCTTGGCGCAATACTCGGCCGAGCCGCGGCGGAGACCGAAGAGGGTCTGGCGCAGTATGGCATGCACGTGGGCACCGCCTTCCAGTTGATCGACGACGTGCTCGACTATTCCGGCGACCTGCACGAGACCGGCAAGAACCTGGGCGACGATCTCAATGAAGGCAAGCCGACGCTGCCTCTGATCTACGCCATGCGCAAGGGTTCGCCCGTGCAGGCGCAAACGGTGCGGCATGCGATCGAGCAGGGCGGGCGGGACGACTTCGGAGCGGTGCTCGAAGCCATCACCAATACCGGGGCGCTGGAGTATGCGCGCGAGCAGGCCAGGCGCGAAGCTGCGGCGGCCTGCGCCGCCATCGAGCGCCTGTCGAATTCAAAATACCGCGACAGTTTGCTACAATTGGCAGACTTCGCGGTCAATCGCAACCACTGACCGCGTTCGTTTTTGGGGGTTCGCCCCCGTCTGTAACACCTCGGGGTGTAGCTCAGCCTGGTAGAGTACTGCGTTCGGGACGCAGGAGTCGGAGGTTCAAATCCTCTCACCCCGACCACTTTCTTGCTGCGGATGACAGCGGATCGAGCCGCCGCGCGGCGCATACGCCCGAGCCAGCTTCAGCGCGAGGACGTGCTCGAATATGGGCGGCTGTCCGTGGTCTATGTGCACGGCTACCGGCTCGAGAGCGTTGAGGCCGCGGCGGCGCAGTAGGGCACGTCGAGAACAGGCTACGCCGGTGCGCCGGGTTAACTGGGACCAAACTTGAGCAAATTTCTGTTGCTTATTCTCGCCATCGTGGCCGTGTGGTGGCTGGCCAAGGGATTCCGCCGCAAGGACGCGGCCAAGGATGCGCCTGAGGCGGCGCCCGAACAGATGGTCAACTGCAGCCATTGCGGCCTGTATCTTCCGCAAAGCGAGGCCATCGCCGAAGGGGACAAGTTCTTCTGCTGCGCCGAGCACCGCCGCCGGGCGGGTTAGCGTCGATCGAGAATGGCTACCTGGCAGTTCGCCCCCGACACGCAGCCGGACTCGTTCTGGGTTTCGCTGCGTTATTTCAACATCTATCGCCTGCTGCTGGCGGGGGTGTTCCTCGCCGCGGTGCTGATCTTCGGCGACAGCCTCAATTTCGGCAGTCACAACCTCGTACTGTTCGAGTACGTCGCCGGCGCCTACCTGTTGCTGGCGGTCGCGTACCAGGTGCTGCTGGAAAAAATGCGCAGCTATTTCAATTTCCAGCTGAGCCTGCACGTCATCACCGACATCGTCGCATCGGTGCTGCTGATGAACGCCAGCGACGGCTTCAGGAGCGGCCTGGGCGTGATGCTGCTGATCTCGCTCGCGGCGGCGGCTCTGGTGAGTCGCGGTGCGCTGATGCTGTTCTATGCCGCGCTCGCTTCCATCGCCATCTTGCTGGAGCAGACCTACTGGATCCTGGTCTTCGATCACAGCACGGCCAATTACGTGCAGCCGGGACTGCTCTCCATCGGTTATTTCGCCACGGCGCTGATCACCAACCAGCTGGCGCAACGCGTCATCCGCCAGGAACGGGTAATGCGGCAGCGCTCGGTCGACCTGAGCAATCAGCTGCGCATCAACCAACTGGTGATCCAGGACATGCAGGATGCCGTACTGGTGGTCGACGGCAACGGCCTCGTGCGCCAGCACAATCCGCAGGTGTCCGTGTTGCTCGGATGGCAGGCGCCGGAGCTCGACCAGATCGAGAAGTATTCGCCCGAGATCGCCCGCATGCTGGCGCGCTGGCGCAGCCAGCGGGACAATCCGACGCAGACCCTGCTGCTGCCGGGCAGCGGCAAGCTGGTGCGCGCGCGCTTCGTCGAGGCCGGCACCGACGGCGGCAGCATTTCCCTGGTGTTCCTCGAGGACCTGTCGCGGTTGCAGGAGCAGGCGCAACAGCTGAAACTGGCTGCGCTGGGGCGGCTCACCGCCAATATCGCACACGAGATCCGCAATCCGCTCTCGGCGATCAGCCATGCGAGCGAACTGTTGCTGGAGGAGCAGCGCGGGCCGTCGCAGGAGCGCTTGCTGCACATCATTCAGGACAACTCCAAACGCCTCGATCGCATGGTGCGCGACGTGCTCGAGCTGACGCGGCGCGACCGGGTGCATCCCGAGACCATCCGGCTCGCGGTTTTTCTGCCGCCCTTTATCGATGAGTTCGCGCAAAACGAGAAAATTCCCGTGTCAAGCTTCGCGCTGGAATTGCACGACGCGAGCGAGATCGTGTTCGACCGGGTGCACCTGCAGCAGGTGCTGTGGAACCTCCTGCGCAACGCCTGGCGCCACTCGCGCCAGCGCGAAGCGAGCGTGCGCGTGGCGGTTCGGCGCCAGGCGAATCGGGTAGAATTGCACGTAATCGACGACGGCGGGGGGGTGCCCACGCACCTGCGGCAGCAATTGTTCGAACCCTTCTTCACGACCTATAGCGGCGGCACCGGCCTCGGCCTGTATATTGCGCGCGAAATGTGCGCCGCCAACGGCGCCATCCTGGAGCACGTCGAGCCGCCGGCTGAAGGCAGCGGGGCGGACTTTCGCATGCTGTGTGGCGGCAGGCCGGCATGAAGCGCGCCGAACGCAGAAGCGAGCCGGCTACCGCCACGGTTCTGGTGGTCGATGACGAGGCCGATATCCGCGAGTTGCTCGAACTGACCTTGTTGCGCATGGGGCTGGCGGTGGAGTCTGCAGCGAGCGTGGGCGAGGCGCACGCGCTGCTTCGGGCAAAGCAGTTCGACCTGTGCCTCACCGACATGCGTCTGCCCGACGGCGAGGGGCTGGATCTGGTGCGCTACATCGGCGAGCATTGCAGCGAGCTTCCGGTGGCGGTGATTACCGCCTACGGCAGTGCCGAGAACGCAGTGGCGGCGCTCAAGGCCGGCGCGTTCGACTATCTGTCCAAGCCGGTGTCGCTGGGGGACCTGCGCACCCTGGTCAAATCGGCGCTAAAGCTGCCGCAGCGCGC
>DAIRFM010000157.1:0-4910 GCA_036795025.1 Burkholderiales bacterium
ATCGATAATCTGCAGAACATCGCCAATGGCTACATGCGCCGGGCGAAACTCTTTAGACAGCAGTTGCAGCCGCAGCAGCTCTGACCCCGAAGTGCGTTTTGGCTTCGGCCGCGGGCAGCGGCGCTGCCCGCTTAACCTTCGCCCAAACGAAATGCTGACGCACTCTGTTGTTACTTGGGTGCCATCCGAATTGCACCATCAAGTCTTATGACTTCACCATTCAGCATTTCGTTTTCAATAATATGCTTGGCCAGCGCCGCGTACTCGGCGGGACGACCCAGGCGCGGGGGAAACGGCACCATCTTGCCCAGCGCGTCCTGCGTTTCTTTGGGCATGCCCAGCAGCATCGGCGTTTCGAATATTCCCGGCGCAATGGTCATTACGCGTATGCCGGAGCGCGACAGGTCGCGCGCGATCGGCAGTGTCATCCCCACTATGCCTCCCTTGGAGGCGGAATACGCCGCCTGGCCTATCTGGCCGTCGAAGGCGGCCACCGAGGCCGTGCTGATGATCACGCCGCGCTCGCCGCCGGCATTGGGCTGGCCCTTGCTCATGGCGTCGGCCGCCAGGCGGATCATGTTGAACGTACCGATCAGGTTGATGCCGATGACGCGGCTGAAGCTGGCGAGCGCGTGCGGCCCTTCCCTGCCCACGGTCTTTTCGCCGATGGCGATACCGGCGCAGTTGATGAGGCCCTGAAGACCGCCGAATTCCTTCAGCGCCAGCGCGACGGCGGCCTTGCCGTCGGCCTCGGAGGTCACGTCGGTCTTGATGAATCGCGCCCGGCCCAATTCCTTGGCCAGTGCATTGCCGGCATCGGCGTTGACGTCGGCGATGACGACATTTCCGCCGGCCGCCGCGATGGTGCGCGCAGTGGCCGCACCGAGACCGGATGCGCCGCCGGTGACGATAAACGTGCTGTTCTTGATTTCCATTTGAGCCTTCCTAATTTACAGAGAAAATGTTGACCGCTGCTTTATCTATTATCTCGCGATTTCATTCCACGGTCCAAATTCCGTTGCCGGGCGAGCACCGCGCAAAGGCATAAGCTAATAACAAATCGGCTGGTCGCGGGACTGCAGGCCAATGTAAGATTGTCATCTTTTCCGTTACGCCCTCTGTCATATGCTTAATCTCGGTTTTGCCTTTCCCGATCTGTATTCGCGCGCAGGGCTGGCGCGCATCGACGCCGCATTCCTGCAATACCTGGGCCAGGGCGATGCGGCCCTGGCCGGGCGCCTGGCCGCGGCCCGCGCCGAACCAGACGCGCTGGCGAAGAAGGCGGAATCGGAGTTACTGATCGCTCTCGCTCCGCATCTGGAAGACTTCACCGCCGCGCTGTTCGGCATCGAGACCGAGGTGGAAGCGCTGTCGGCGCGGCATTCGGAACTCGCGCCGCTGTACACGATGAAACGCCTGTTCGTGCAGCGCCGCGCCATGCACAAGATCAAGCCCGATGAAGCGGCAGGCCTGGACGGCGCCGCCCTTGAAGCCCGGCTGGTGTCCTGGTTCGGCCAACCGTTCTCGGAGCTGGCGTTCGCACGCGAGGTCGGCGAATGGCAGAAGGACGAGGCGCGCTACGGCGACCGGATCGAGACTGCCGTGCAATATTCGGCCTGGGCCAGTCAGACTGCGGCGGGAAAGAAAAAGCACCGTGCCGGCGTGCTGTTCAAGGCGCCGCTGAAGCTCAATTTCATGCGCCTGGTGCCGGTGCACACCGATACTGCCGGCGGTTACCCGGTGCACACGCTGCAGCCTGAGCATCTGCGCCGGCGCGAAGGCTTCGCCCTGACCGACGCGGGCACCGACCTCACCGGCGCGCTCGATCAGGCCAATTACTGCATCTGGTGCCATGAGCAGGGCAAGGACTCCTGCTCCACCGGCTTGCGCGAGAAAGCGGCCGCAAAAAAAGAAACGGCCCCGGCGCAGGACCGTTCCACCCCCGCATTCAAGAAAAACGTCTTCGGCGTGACCCAGGCCGGTTGTCCGCTGGAGGAAAAGATATCCGAGTTCCACAAGGTCAAGACCGAGGGCCATGCGATCGGCGCACTCGCCGTGATTTGCGTCGATAATCCCTTGGTCGCAGCCACGGGCCACCGCATCTGCAATGACTGCATGAAATCCTGCATCTACCAGAAGCAGGAGCCGGTGAATATTCCCCAGGCCGAGACGCGCACGCTCAAGGACGTGCTCGAGCTGCCTTACGGCTTCGAGATCTACGGCCTGTTGACGCGCTGGAATCCGCTCGATCTGCGCCGGCCTTTTCCCAAACCGGCAAGCGGCAAGCGCGTGCTCATCGCCGGCATGGGGCCGGCAGGCTTCGGCCTCGCACACCATCTGATGAACGACGGTCATGCCGTGGTAGGCATCGACGGGCTCAAGATCGAGCCGCTGCCGGCCGAGCTCGCCGGAGTCGGCGCTGCCGGCGAGCGCGTGCCGTTTCGCCCGATACGCGAGGTGCGCGACATCTACGAAGGGCTCTCCGATCGGGTCATGGCGGGTTTCGGCGGCGTCGCCGAATACGGCATCACCGTGCGTTGGGACAAGAATTTCCTCAAGATCATCCGCCTGCTGCTCGAGCGGCGCGAGCAGTTTGCGCTGTTCGGCGGGGTGCGCTTTGGCGGCACCTTGACCGTGGAGGATGTGGCCGAACTCGGCTTCGACCACCTGGCCCTGTGCATGGGCGCGGGCAAACCCACCGTGCTCGATATCCCCAACGGTCTCGCGCGAGGCGTGCGCGCGGCCTCGGATTTCCTCATGGCGCTGCAGCTCACCGGCGCGGCCAAGGCCGACTCGATCGCCAACATGCAGCTGCGCCTGCCGCTGTTGGTGATCGGCGGCGGCCTGACCGCCGTCGACACCGCCACCGAATCCCTCGCCTATTATGTGGTGCAGGTGGAAAAATTCCTGACGCGCTTCGAAATCCTCGCCGCCGAAATCGGCGAAGATGCGGTGCGCGCCAAATGGGACGACCAGGAACGCGAAATCGCCGAGGAATTCCTCGCCCATGCGCGCGCCATCCGTGACGAGCGCAGGCTCGCCGCGCGCGAGGCGCGCACGCCGCGGATCATCGAACTGCTCAAGCACTGGGGCGGCGTCACCATTGCCTACCGCCGGCGCCTTATCGACAGCCCCTCATACACGCTCAATCACGAAGAGGTGGAAAAGGCGCTGGAAGAAGGCATCGCCTTTGCCGAATGCCTGTCGCCACTGGCCGTGGAGGTGGACAATTACGGCGCGGTGAAGGGCATGCGCTTCGCTCTGCAGCAAATCGGCACATACGGAAAATGGGTGGCGACGGGCGAACACTGGCTGCCTGCGCACACGATTTTCGTCGCCACGGGCACGCAACCGAACACCGTGCTCGCACGCGAGCACCCCGGGCATTTCCAGCTCGACGGGAAATATTTCCGTGCCTGTGGCGAGGACGGCGAGCCGGTAACACCCGACTATTCCCTGTCCAAACCGGCGCAGGCCGAGGTGCTGCTGTCGCGCCTGGAAGATGGGCGTTTCATCAGTTTCTTCGGCGATCTGCACCCCTCGTATTTTGGCAACGTGGTCAAGGCGATGGGTTCGGCGAAGCAGGGTTATCCAGTGGTGTCGCGGGTCCTGGCGCAGCATCCGCCCCGCTGTGCGCTGGCCACGGCGGAATTGTTCGCCGCGCTGCGCCGCGATCTGCTCGCCACCGTGCACCGCGTGGAACGGCTGACCCCGACTATCGTCGAGGTGGTGATCAAAGCGCCCATGGCTGCCCGAAAATTTCATCCAGGCCAGTTCTACCGCCTGCAGAATTTCGAAACCCTCGCTCCGGTCGTCGGCACGGGCAAGGAGCGCACGCGGCTGCAGATGGAGGGGCTGGCCCTTACCGGCGCATGGGTCGACCCGGAGCAGGGACTGGTATCGACCATCGTGCTGGAGATGGGGGGATCAAGCGACTTATGCGCGCTGCTCAAGCCTGGCGAGCCGGTCATCCTGATGGGACCGACCGGCACCCCGACTCACATCGTCCCGAACGAGACCGTGATCCTCGCGGGCGGCGGCCTGGGAAATGCCGTGCTGTTCTCGATCGGCCAGGCGTTCCGCGCCGCCGGGTCGAAAGTGCTTTATTTCGCCGGCTACAAGAAGGCCATCGACCGCTACAAGGTCGCCGACATCGAGGCTGCCGCGGATGTGGTTATCTGGTGTTGCGACGAGGAACCGAGATTCCAGCTAGCCAACAGGCAGGCTCGGCCCCAGGACCGCAGCTTCGTCGGCAATATCGTCCAGGCCATGGACGCCTACGCCGAAGGCCGGCTGGGGCCACCGCCGATACGCATGGACGACGCCGACCGCATTATCGCCATCGGCTCCGACCGCATGATGGCGGCCCTGGGCCGGGCGCGCCACGACGTGCTCAAACCCCATCTCAAGCCGCATCACTTCGCCATCGGCTCGATCAACTCGCCGATGCAATGCATGATGAAGGAAATCTGCGCGCAGTGCCTGCAGCCGCAGCGTGATCCGCACACGGGGAAGACGAGCTATGTGTTCTCCTGCTTCAACCAGGACCAGGAGCTGGACCGCGTCGATTTCGGCGCGCTGTCTGAGCGCCTGAGGCAGAACTCCTTGCAGGAAAAACTGACCGCGCAGTGGATCGGCCACTGCCTGAAGAAGCTGCGCGCTGCGGACGTTTGACTATTCCTCCAAGGAAACTCTGATTAAGTCCTCGACGCAATCAGAGCTTCCTCTGACTTAGGGGATTTACGCCCCGAAGGTCTCGATCCCCCTTGAGGGGAAAGTCCCCTTGGGGGACAAGGGGCCGGGTGGGAAGGGAAGGGTCCCACCCCTTCCCCAGGCCCCCTTGTTCACACCATTCCTAGTGATCCTCGATCCGCGGGGTTTGCTCTTCGGCCGGTTCGCCGGTCTCCGGA